>QHWF01000329.1 GCA_003222455.1 Acidobacteriota bacterium | reverse complement strand
TCGGCACGCGTCCGCGCAGCACGTTCACCCTCACCAGGTCGCCACGCCCGGTCCCGGCTGCCGTCGCCGAGACGTCGACGCTCGCACCGGGGAGCAGTTGGTAGGAGCCGACGACCGTTTCCCGTCCGGTGCCGGCGATTTGCCGGAGCTCCGCGACAATTGGGGCGGTGTTGCTGGCGCTGGCCGTGGCGGGGCTTCCGACGCTCATCGACGAGCCAGTCGTCAGATTGAATTGTTGCCAGGGGCCGTTTGGTGACAGCTGCTCACGCAGCTCGATGGTGCCAACCTTCCCGGGTGCCGGCGCGACCGCGCTGAGGGCCTTCACGGTAATGGTTCCTGTCGTAGGATTGCACGCGAAGTCGGCTGTTTCTCCGGCCACATCGAGCAGGACCTCCTTGGTCGCTCCGACACACGCAGAAACCTTCGCAGGGCCGGCGCCCGACCCCGTAATCGTCGTCCGCACGCCGCCCGGTCCGACGACCGTACCAGTGGGCGTGTTCGAGAGCTTCGTGCCCCACCCGTTGCGGGTCAGCGTGCCCGCCGTGGTCCCATTGTTGAAGTCGTTCGAGAACCGGTCGGATTGATCGGCACCCTCGGCTCGACTGTGATCGAGCGCTGTGGGGATACCGTCGTTGTCAACCAGCCGTGAGGCAGTACCTGCGTTACCGGCAGCGTCCAATGCGAGAGCGTCGAACCGCAGCGCGTTTCCGGGGGCCACCGGAACTGCGACGGGAACAGTTGCCCGCCACGTGCCTACCTGCGGCGTCCCGCTCGAAAGCGTTGCGGCGATGCCGTTGACGCTCAAGCTTGCCAGTCCAACAACGTCACTCGCTTGCACCACGACGGCTACGGTCGAACCTGATATGAGGACGTCCGGCGAGGGGGACGTGATCAGCACCGACGGTGGTGTCGTGTCGCGTACAACCACCGTGAAGGTTCCGGTGGCCACGTTGCCCGTTGCGTCGGCCGCGGAGCAGCTCACGAGCGTCGATCCGATGGAGAAGCGGGTGCCCGAGACCGGCACACACGAGACCGTCACAGCGTCACCGGCTGCGCTGGTCGCGCTCACCACGTACGACACTGTGGCACCGAGCACACTCGTCGCCTCAACCACTATCTGTGCCGGCAACGCCAGACTTGGCGGCGCCGTCGGTCCGGCAGTCGCCTCGCCAGCCAACATGATCGTGTGGGGAGAACCGGAGGCGTCGCTGCGGATCTCGAGGCTGGCCGCGGTAGAGCCGATCGCGGCCGCGAGGTAACGCACGTCGACGAAACAGTCCGCGCGTGGCGGAAGCGCTGATCCCGTGCACCCGTCTGTCGTGATCTCGAAGGAGGGCGGAATGCCGGAAATCATGACACTCGAGACATTGAGGACAGCGGAGCCGGCGTTCGTGACGATCACTCTCCTTGACACGGTTGGTGCGCCGAGCACCTGCCGGCCGAAGTCGAGCGACGATGGGCTGACCGAAACCGCTGCCGCGAGCGATTTGCCGGTGAGGATCGTCAGCGTGTTCGTCGCCTCGTTGACCACGGCGAGATCGAGGCGCCCATCGCGGTCGAAGTCCGCACGAGCCAGCATTGTTGGCGTCGTTCCTGCGGCCACATCGAGCCTCGGACCGAACGTGCCGTCGCCGGCGCCGAGAAACAACGAAACCGAATTCGAGCCGCTGTTCGAGACGACAATGTCAAGCTTCCCGTCCGCGTTCAGGTCGCCGACGACAATCGACCGCGGCGCGTTGGCCACAGAAAGATCCGACCGTTGGCCGAAAGTCCCAGGGCCGTTCGCAAGAAGAACCGAGACGGTGTTCACATTCTCATTCGCCACTGCCAGGTCGAGTCGACCATCGCCATTGAAATCACCGGCGGCAAGTCCGACGGGGCCGCTACCGGCGCTGACGACTGACCTCGACGCGAATGTCCCATCGCCGATGCCAGGCAGCAGCGAGATCGTCGACGACCCGCGGTCGGCCGTGATCACGTCGATGCTGCCGTCGCCGTTGAAGTCGCTGGCGACGATCGCCCACGGAGCATTGCCTGTTGGATAGTCGATCTTCGTCTTGAACGTGCCGTCGCCGCGCCGAGCAGCACCGACACGGTGTTCGATCCGCTGTTCGCCACCGCGAGGTCGATGGCGCCGTCGGCGTTGAAGTCGCCGACGGCGAGGGCGGATGGACTCGTGCCCGTGACGGAGTCCGTCTTCGAGCTGAACGTCCCATCGCCGGCGCCAAGAAACACGGAGACCGTGTTCGAGCCCGAGTTGGCTGTCACGAGGTCCATTCGGTTGTCGTGATTCAGGTCGGCGGCCTGCACTGAAGAGGGCCCGCTGCCGCTGCTCACGTCGATTCTGGATCCGAACGCGGCGTCGCCATTACCCAGCATTACAGACAAAGCAGACGAGGCCGCCTTCGACACGATCAGATCGGGCTTGCCGTCCGCATTCACGTCGACGGCTGTGACAGCCGACGGCTCCGCTCCAATCCCCAATGTCGATGTCAGAAACACAAAATCTGAGCTCGGGGATGCGATGTGGATCAGCGCTTCGTTCGAGACGCCGCCGCCAGGGGGCGGATTGGAGATCGTGACGACGGCGGTGGTGGCTGATGAGAGCAATGACCTAGGGATACGTGCTTCGAGGTGAGTCGTGGTGACGACTGTTGGGAGATAGGGGACACCGTTCCAACGGACGACAGCATCTCCGTGAATGTTTGCTCCCTCGATGGACAGAAGAAGGTCGGGCGCGCCAGGCGTCACGGCGAGCGGCGACAGCGTGTTGATGAACGGCACGGGATTGGTCGGAACGACGGATCTGAACACCGCCACGCATTGCAGGTCGGTGTTCAACGTCACCGAGCCGTCAGTGCAATCGGCGTCTCCGGCCCACCGGTCGAATAGCGATCCGGCTGCTGAACTTGCAGTCAGGGTGACTTCCTGCCCGAGCTCGAAGGGTGCGGAGCAGCCCATCACGCAATTGATACCGGAGGGAGAGCTCGTCACGGTGCCGCCGCCCGTACCGGCCGTTGCAACAGTGAGAATCACAGGCTTGCCGGACTGCGTCAGCGGAACGTCCTGCCCGGCAACCGCAATGGCGCCGGCTCTCGAGGACGTGCCCGGGTTCGCAGTCACAATGAAGGCAAGGCTCGCGTTGCCCGTCCCGGCCGCAGGTCCCCCAAAGGAGATCCAGGAGTCGCTGGCCAACGCCGTCCAGGCGCAGTCTTCGGGCGTGGTGGTCACCGTCAACAACCCTTCGCCTCCCGCCGAGTCGAACGAGCTGCGTGAGGTGGTGGTGGAGACGGTGCAGGCCGCCCCGGCCTGGCTGATGCTGAGTGACTGTCCGGCGACGGCGACGTGGCCTGCCCGCGCGTGACTGCTGGTGTTGGCGGCCACTACATACGTCACCGAGCCGCTTCCCGACCCGTCGCCACTCGACGTAATTGTGATCCACGATTGATCGGGAACAGCCGACCATGAGCAGTTGCCCGCAGGAGCGGTGATCGCGAAGCCAGTCGTGGCGCCGGCGGCGCCCATTTGCGCGGTCGTCGGATCCAGCGTGAAGCTGCACGCTGCCGCGATCGTGAACGGAAGAGCGGCGGAGGTGCCGCCGCCGAGAGGTGGCGTGACGACCGCGATCTGCGCCGTGCCGGCAGCGGCGAGATCGCCCGCGGCAATCAGCGCGGTGAGCCGAGTCTCAGATACGAACGCCGTCGGCCGAGCGGATCCGTTCCACAGGACCGTTGACGTTTCGACGAACCCGATCCCATTCACGGCAATTGACAGGTCAGTCGTGCCAAAGAGCGCGCTGGTGGGTGCGAGCGATGTCAGCGTCGGTGTCGGGTTCATTCGTTGAACGACGAGCGTCAGGCGATTGCCGGCGGCGTCGTACGCGTATTGCACAAGACGATCGGGGTACTGGACGGAGATCAGCCGGTCGAGGGAGTCATAGGTGTACTGCACCGTCTGGGACTGCGTGTGAACGGCGGTCGCGAACCAGAACATCATGAACGCTAGAGATGCTGTCCAGCGAAGCCATCCGGATGGTCGACTCATGCGACGCGACGAATTCACAGCTGTTCTTTCAGACAACGGCAGTTCATTTTGAGGCCTCTGACCGCTTCAGCATATTGCGCAATAAGAATCAATTCCGGTTTCTGAGGAACACTCACTCCTATCGCGCCACGAATTGCCGCTAACTGAAGCATTATTTATAAAAGCTGTTCAGAAGTTCGCTAAGAATCACAATGAACTGCGCCCAAAACGACGAAGCTTCTGGCGCCTGGGAGCGTGGTCCGAGAACGTCGCGACGCGCCTGTTCCAGAAGTTGGTCCCCCCGAACGAGGCAAAGAGAATCACTACTGCCACACGCGTCCCGGAGAAGCGGATCTGTCTTCTGCAGCTCCTGGTAGCGCCATTGAATTCTCTCGTCATCTGTCGGCGCCCTGATAACTTCGCCTTTGTCTGGCAGTCCAAAAATGATCGCTGTCCCGAGCACGTTACCGACTCGTTGAGGCTGGCCGACAGCTGGGGAGACTAATACGCTCGGACCCCAGAACGTCGTTGCGCCGTTTACGCGACTGCCGGCAATTTGACCTCTTTCACTTCGATGGGGGCTAAGCCCTCTAGCGTCTATCAGAGCGATGGGGCTGTTGTTGACATACGAGAAGAAGTTCAGATCCTGCAAGCTGTTGAATGCAGGCGCCGGATCACGGCTAAGGAACCGACCGATCGCCGTGTCGTAGTACCTCGCCCGCATGAACAGCAACCCGTTCGGCTCCTGCATCACGCCGAACTGGCCGACGTAGTTGAACGACTGCGCGAGTGTCTGCTGTTTGCTCAGCACCGCGCCGAACTCGTCGTACGCGTAGGTGTTGACGACGGCCTGCGATGGATCGGTCATCGCGACAGTCGAGCCGCGCGGATCGAAGTGGTAGAAGGCCACCTGCCCCGAGGCATCGACACGCGAGATGAGACCCAGTCCGTAGACATAGCGCCCGGTGGCTGTGCCGGTCTCGTCGGTCTCGACGAGCAGCTGCGACAGCGTTGGCTGCGGGTCGACGACGAAGCGGGTCGTGACGCCGTTGATTCGCCGTGCGAGCCGCGTGCCGACGCCGTTGTGGACATACTGGGCGGCTGTGACGCCGTCGCTGACCTGCGTCAGCCAGTCGAGGAAGTCCCACGAGTAGGCCGTGGAGCCTGTGGTGCTCACGCGACTCGTCAGGTTCCCGTTCGGGTCGGACGCGAAGCTGACGGCGCCCGCCGCCTGGATCTGGTTGGCGGCGTCGTAGGTGTAAGGCGTGACCGCCGCCGCAGGGGCTTTCGAAAGCGGCTGTTCCTGCACGACGGCCGTCCGGTTGCCGACAGCGTCCAGCGCGTACGAATATGTGGCCAGCACGCTTCCATCCGCACGCCGGTTGGCCAGGTCCGTCAACCGCCCTGCGGCGTCGTACGCGGAGGCGACCGTCGTACCGTTGGAGTTGACCGTGCCAGTCAGTTGTCCGGCCGCGTCGTAGGCATACTGAGTAACTCGCCCGCCCCAGTCCGTGACGCGCGTGAGCCGCTGGGCGCCGTCAAATCCGTATGTGACACGCTTGCCGTCCGGATAGACGAGCGCCGTCCGGTTCCCCACCGCGTCATACTCGTAGGCAATCGCTTGCCCAAAGGCATCGACGTATCGCGTGAGCCGACC
>QHWF01000328.1 GCA_003222455.1 Acidobacteriota bacterium | reverse complement strand
TCGGCACCGCCACCCACATTCACAAGATGTTCAAGCTTCCCGACGGGAGCCTCCGCCTGATCGTTCAAGGCCTCGCGCGGCTCAAGCTGGAACAGATCGTCGCGGTCCAGCCGTACCTGCGGGCCCGCGTCAGCGCCGCGGTCGAGGATCTCCACGATACCGACCGGCTCGAAATCGACGCGCTCGCGCGGAACATCAAGACCAATTTCCAGCAGGTGGTCTCGCTGTCGCCGCTGCTCTCGGACGACTTGCAGACGCTCGCGGTGAACATCACCGAGCCCGGGCGTCTCGCCGACTTCATCGCCTCGTCGCTGTCGACGATCACGACGGCGATCAAGCAGGAAGTGCTCGAAACGCTCGACATCCGCGCACGGATGGACAACCTGAACCGGATCCTGATCAAGGAGCTCGAAGTGCTCGAGCTCGGATCGAAGATCCAGTCGCAGGTGCAGTCGGAAGTCGGCAAGAACCAGCGCGAGTACTTTCTCCGCGAGCAGATGAAGGCCATCCAGAAGGAGCTGGGCGAGGGCGACGATCAGACCAAGGAGGCCGAAGAGCTCCTGGAAAAAATCGAGGCTGCCGGCATGCCGGAGCTGGTGAAAAAGGAGGCGATCCGCGAGCTCGATCGTCTGTCGAAAATGCCGGTCGCGGCCGCCGAATACACCGTCTCGCGCACCTATCTCGACTGGCTCGTCGGCCTTCCCTGGTCGAAGCGGACCGACGAAGTCATCGACCTGCCGAAGACCAAGCGGGTGCTGGATGCCGACCACTCCGGCCTCGAGAAAGCGAAAGACCGCATTCTCGAATACCTCGCCGTCCGCAAACTGAATCCGGCGGTGAAGGGTCCGATTCTGTGCTTCGTCGGCCCCCCCGGCGTCGGCAAGACCTCGCTGGCGCGGTCGATTGCGGAATCGCTCGGCCGCAAGTTCGTGCGCGTCTCGCTCGGCGGCATGCGTGACGAAGCCGAAATCCGCGGACATCGCCGGACCTATATCGGTGCGCTGCCGGGACAGATCATTCAGGGCCTCCGCCGCGCGGAGTCGAAGAACCCGGTGTTCATCCTCGATGAGATCGACAAGCTCGGCTCCGACTTCCGCGGCGATCCTTCGTCGGCGCTGCTCGAGGTCCTCGATCCGGAACAGAACAACACGTTCCGCGATCACTATCTCGACGTCCCGTTCGACCTGTCAGAAGTCCTGTTCATCACCACGGCGAACGTGCTCGACCCGGTTCCACCGGCGCTGCGCGATCGCATGGAGGTGCTCGAGATCGCCGGATACACCGAGGAAGAGAAGCTGCAGATTGCGACCGATCACCTGGTGGACAAACAGGTGAAGAACCACGGCCTCACGCCGGAATACATCCGTTTCACGCCCGACGCGCTGCGCCAGGTGATTCGTGGCTATACCCGCGAAGCCGGTGTACGCAATCTCGAGCGTGAGATCGGATCGCTGTGCCGGAAGGTGGCGCGACGCCGCGCCGAGGGGAACGAGACGCCGCTCGAAATCACGACCAGCGGCGTCGTGCAGATGCTGGGCGCGCCGAAGTTCCTCGACGAGGAGATGGAGGAGCGCACGAAGGACCCGGGCGTGGCCATCGGACTCGCCTGGACGCCGGCCGGCGGCGAGGTGCTCTTCATCGAAGCGTCGCGGATGGCCGGGAACGGATCGCTCACGCTCACCGGTCAGCTCGGCGACGTGATGAAAGAGTCGGCGCGCGCGGCGCTGTCGTGGCTCCGCACCCACGCGAAGGAATACAACATCGATCCCGACTTCTTCAGGAACGCGGAGATGCACGTGCACGTGCCGTCGGGCGCGATTCCGAAAGACGGTCCCTCGGCCGGCGTCACGATGGCTACGGCCATGGCATCGGAGCTGACGGGCCGTCCGGTGCGGGGCGACGTTGCGATGACGGGCGAGATTACGCTGTCGGGCCGCGTGCTGCCGGTCGGCGGGGTCAAGGAGAAGGTGCTCGCGGCGCGCCGCGTCGGCATCCGCGAGGTGATTCTGCCGAAGCAGAACGCCAAGAACATCAACGAAGACCTCACGCCGGAGCTGCGTCAGGACATGACCGTGCATCTCGTGTCGGCGATTGACGAAGTGCTGGCGCTGTCTCTGCAACCGGCATCGTCCGACATTCGACCGCTCCGGAAAGATTCCAAGGACTCGAAGCCGAGCAAGCCAATAATCGCCGTGCGTCCGTGACAGTCGTCTACTCGGCCCGGTATCACATCGATATCGGGCCGCACATCTTCCCCAACCCGAAATGGTCGTGAGCGCGGTCCGCGGCGCCGGGATTCCGCTCGTCGTCACCCTCGCCGGCGGCTACGCGACGCGGGTGGAGGATACCGTGGACATACACGTCGCGACGATCGAGGAGGCGGGCCGGACCGCCTGAAGGCGGACACTACCGAAGCGATCGTCTGCGCCCTGATCGGTAGTGTCCGGCTTCGGCCGTCGCTGAAGCTATGGCCGACCGCCGTAGCCTTGGCGAAGGCGGTTAGCCGGACTGCGAGCGATGATGCGTCTGTAATCGGCCAATGCGGCCGGTAGCACGTGACGTCCTTGCGCTCTTGTCGATGATCTGCCCCTCCGGTCGCGCAGCCCTTCAGGGCTGCCCGACTATCAAACTAGCGTCAGCGCAAACGCCGTCTTCAAATCGACGATCTCGCCGCGCTGCGACATCGCCCGCACGTCCGCCAGCGTAAACGATGCCGCCGTGATGTCCTCGTCGTCGTCAGGTGCGTGCGGGGAATCCGGCGGAGGCGCGTGCAGATCGGACACCCGATAGAAGATCATTTCCTCGTCGCAGTAGCCGGGCGTCGGGAACCACGCACCCAGCCGCTCGACCCGACGTGGGACCCGGCCGATCTCTTCTTCGCATTCCCGTCGTGCGGCAGCATCCGCCGATTCGCCGGTGTCGAGGCTGCCTGCCGGGAATTCCCACAATTCGCGGTCGAGAGCCGCTCGGTATTGCTTCACCAGGACGACCCGCCCGTCCTCTTCAACGGGAATCAGGACGACGGACGGCGGATGGCGCACGATCGTCACGTTGTGCTCACGTCCATTGGGGAAGAGGCGTTTGCCGACCTCGACTGAAAATACGCGGCCTTCGTAGACGACATGCATGGCCCCCCCAGTCCATCTGTGCGGCACGAAATAGAAAAGTGAGTATGATCCAGGCGGCGCGATGAAACACGGTCTTGCGACGTCGGTGGGCGCGGCCCTTCTCGGCGCCCTGTCCTTGGCAGCCCACCCATCTGGACAGAATCGCAACGTTCAGGTCGGTCTGTGTACCGCGTTGAAAGACATCGACGCTGCCAGAACGGCCGGTTTCGAATACCTGGAGCTCGGCACGTCGGAGATTGCCGGACTCTCTGACGCTGATTTCGAATCGGCCGTGGTGCACATCAAGCAGCTCGGACTTCCAGTCCCGGTCACCAACCTGTTTCTCCCGGCGACACTCAAGGTCACCGGTCCCGAGATCGATCCGGACGAACAGATCCGCTACGTTCGGAAGGCGTTCACCCGGCTCTCGCGACTCGGCACCGGCATCGTCGTATTCGGGAGCGGCGGCGCACGCCGCGTGCCAGACGGCTTTTCGAAGGATGACGCGTTCAAACAACTCGTCGAGTTTGGCCGCCGTATCGCCGTGGAAGGCCGAAGCCACAACATCACGATCGCGGTCGAGCCGCTGCGCCGTCAGGAAACCAACATCATCAATTCCGCGGCGGAGGGAATCGAGCTGGTCAACTCGATCGATCATCCCAATTTTCAGCTGATGATCGACTTTTACCATCTGGCCAGTGAACGCGAAGACCCGGCCATCGTGCTGCGAGTTCGCGAGCACCTTCGCCACCTGCACATGGCCAATCCGCAAGGACGTGTCTTCCCGCTGGCGTGGGACGAATACGATTACGCGCCGTTCTTCGCGAACCTCCGCAAGATCGGCTACGACAATCGCATCAGCGTCGAGGCCTCGGCCAGGGATTTCCCGACCGAGGCGCCACGAGCGATTTCCCTGCTGCGCCAGGCCTTCAATCGCTAGAGCGGAACGTCACGATCAACGCAGAGGCCGCAAAGGACGACAGTATTTTCTTCGCGGCCTTCGCGGCCTTTGCGTTCCACGGCGGCGTCAGTTATTTATTTCAGCGCCCGTGCGATCGCCGCCTCGGCGAGCGGTGCCATGACCGCGTAGCCCTTGGCGTTGGGATGGAGATCGTCCTCGCTCAGCTCCTCTCGCAGCAGGCCGGAACCATCGGTCATTCCGGAAAAATAGTCCAGATACACGTCGCCGTGCGCGGCGGCGTACGTCTTCAACCACTCGTTCAGTGTCCGGATGCGCGCCATCGGCCTCGACGTCGTCTGCGGAACGGCTGCCGGCGAGGCGACGTGGTAACCGCTGACCGGCGTCACGCTCGCGAGCACGACACGGATGCTGTGCGCATGCGCCAGCTCGCTCATGGAAGCCAGGTTGCCCTGGATCTCCTCGTTTGTCATCGGGCCGGTGTTGCCGGCGATGTCGTTGGTTCCCGCCAGAATCACGACCGCCGCCGGAGGGAGATCGATGACGTCCGGGCGGAAGCGCAGCAGCATCTGGGGAGTGGTCTGGCCGCTGATTCCCCGATCGACGTAGGGTTTGCCTGGAAAGAACCCGCCGTAACGTGGTTGCTGCCAGGCATCGGTGATGGAGTCGCCCATGAACACGACACGCGCGTCGTGGCCGGCCGCAGAAGGCAGCGTTCGGTTGTCTTCACGGTAGCGCGCCAGGTTGGGCCAGTCTCTCAAGCGCGTGTCGTTGCGCAGCAGCGCGGTGAGCGCCGATGCCATTTCTGGACACGTCGTGGGCGTCGCCGGCGTCTGAGCCGTCGATGTTTGCGGACCGGCAAGGGCCAGGCACATCACCGTCACGACCGAAACACGCGTCACCATCTGCAGCTCCTCACGATACCGAGTTCAGCAAAATGCAGCCACGAAGATCACGAAGACACGAAGAATGCACGAAGTAATGTACCCCAGAGGTTTCTTCGTGGTTTCGTGTTTTCGTGGCAAAAAACGCTGCAATCATCAAGGTTGTTGAGTTTCATGTGCTCGGTAGCCTGTATCTTCGACGATCACGATCAGCGCGGGGGCGGGTACCAATCGGCCGCCGACGCTTATCACGTCGCGCCCATCCTACAGTGTCACCATGACGGTCGCCAATGAAACGTTCCAAATCCTGACCGCCGGCGAGGTGCCCGCACGTTCAAGGCGCTGCGCGGTTGCGACCCTTCCCTTGAGCGACAATCAACACGCGTGTAATGTCTCTGTGCGATCCGGCGCTTGACGCGCCGGGCATCGGATCCACGACCGGCGACGGGCGGGTGGTCCGAGATATCAAGGTGGGGAGTCTCCGCGCTGGAGGAACGATCATGCAGAGATGCGTCTTCAGGATCGCGCTTGCCGGTCACCTGATGTTGTTCGCGCCGGGGGCCACCGCGCAGGATTACCGCGGACGCGTCCAGGGGACGGTCCTCGACTCGACCCAGAGCGCGCTGCCCGGTACGACGGTCACCATGGTGAACAATGCGACCGGCGTGGCGGTGACGTTCGTGGCGGATCAGGACGGTCGCTAGCCCAGCAACGGAACGTCCGCGTCCCCCAGCGCGGGAGCGTCACCGCCGATCTCACACTCGAGATTGGCGGCGTCGAAGAGCGGGCGACGCCGTTGAATACTGGAACCTGTCGCAGCGCTTCGACGTGAACATCACCGACAACTGGAAGGTGTTCGCCCGCTACGGACAGTTCAAGGCGAACCTCTATCAGCAGAACCCGACCGAGGCCGGGTTCTATCCGCTCTCGGGCAGCAATCGGTACGGCCTCAGCATCGCCGGCGACTCGGTCTGGGTCATGTCGAAAAAGACCACCCTGAACGTCCGCGGCAGCTTCTACGACATGACCGACGAGTTCTACAACCCGTCCCTCCTGCTCGGCGACGACGGTCTGAAAGGCTACTGGTCGCGACCGTGGTACTCGTCGCTCGAAGAGCATCAGCTTCTTCGCTGCCTACGCGTGGAGCAACGAGCAACGTATGGAGTGGTTCGACGATCGC
>QHWF01000384.1 GCA_003222455.1 Acidobacteriota bacterium | reverse complement strand
CATGAAGAGAAAGACGAGCTGCTTACCGTTCAGCTGAATCTCGTGAAAGCTGTCGTCCTGTGTCTGCGATGCCACAACCGCCGTGATTCTAGCACGTTAGCGGGCGTCCAGACGCGCCAGCAGCTGCCTGGCTTCCTTCGAATTGGGATCGAGCGTGAGAGCGCGTTGGGCTTCTTCGCGCGCGGCTGCCAGATCGTTCGCCTGCCGATAGGCTTCGCCGAGCGCGGCATGCGTTTCAGCAGTTTCAGCGCTCCACAACGCGATCTTGAACGCATCCGATGCGTCGCGCACACGTCCGTTGCGCAGATGAATGCGGCCGAGGAGCAGGTGCGCGTCGGCGAGATACGGCGACAGATACAGCGCGTGATTCAATTCGTTGGTCGCGTCGCGATCGTGCTCCTGCCGGTACAGACGCCTCGCGCGATCGAGATAAAACTGCGCGAGCTCCTCCTGATCGCGCTGGCCGGTTGTCCTCAGCTTCGCTTCGATTGGCCGTGCGTGCGGCAATTCGACTTCGTTCTTGATCCGCTCGAGTCCCTTTGGCACCGGTTCCGCACCGGTGCGTTTCTCCCATTCGGCGTACATCGACGACAGACGGCGGGCGAGCTCCTTCTCGCGGCCGGCTTCCGCGGCCTTGCCCGTCGCCGCGAGCCCAGCGCCGAGGACGAAGTGCGCGTCCCCGTCCGCCGGGTTCCGGCGCACGGTCTCACGCAGCCAGTAGATCGCCGCCTGCATATCGTGGTTCTGCCAGGACGCGTAACCGAGGTTGAACACGTAGTCGGGATCGTCCGGGTCGGCTTCGACCGCCTTGGTGAAGAACTGCGTCGCTGGCGTGCCCGGGGTTTGCGCGGAGGTGACAGCACGCCGCAGTTGGGCGACACCCAGATTGTTCAGCACGGCCGGCGTGGGCTGACTATCGGCCAGGGCCTTGAAGGTTGCGAACGCGTCGTCGTATTTCTTGAGATTGATCGCCGAGAGGCCGGCCAGAAAACGCGCGCGGCGGGCCCACGGCGAATCGGCCGGGACCGGCTTCACCGCGGCGAGCGCCTTCTCGTGCTCGCTCTGCTCGGCATAGACGGCCCAGAGCGCCACGCGCGCGCGATCGAAGGTCGGCTGCAGTTTCAGCGCAGTGGTCAGGTAGTTGATCGCCGTGGCGGGTGTCTCCGCCAGCAATCCCTTGATGAAGTTCTCGAAGACGGCGAGCGTCGGGTGCCTGCCCGACGCGTTCGAAGGTCGGAAACAGATCGTCGAGCGAGCCTCGCACGGTGACATCCGCGGTCACGCGCCCCGATTCGAGCGCGACGCGTCGCGCGCGCACGACGAGGGTGTCGCGATCCATCTGCAACGTGCCCAGCACCACGTTCGCCGCGCCGACGATCTGGCCGATTCGAATGATCGTGGCGTCGGTCAACACCGCGGCGGGGGGCACTTGCAGGCGTTCGAACGCCTGTTGGCGTTCCTCACGGCTGATCGCGTTCGCCGCGAGCCCACTGAGGTCGTCGGTGAGGAGGACCGCCGCTCCCTCGCCCAGCCAGAAAATCCGGCCGTCGCGCTGCGCGTTCTCGAACGGCATCACGAGAATGCGATCTGGTGCCGGCGCCTGCGCGGCAACGGCAAGCGCCATCACGAGCGCCAGTGCCGTCATGATGCCTCTCGGGGTTCGGCGACGACCCCGTTCACTACCGCGACGTTCAACAGGCACGTCGGCTTCCCCGTGCCGCGGCACGAGACGACTTCGGCGCGTGCTTCGAGATCGAAGAGCATGAGCAGCCGCGTGACTGCCGCGGCGTAAAATCCGCACAGCGGCTGCGACGATGGCTCCCGGACGGTACAGAAAATGGAGGCGCGGCGCGGCTGCCGGTGTAGCTGTTCCGCACGAGCTCCTGCGCGAGCCGCAGCAGCATTCGGGTGCGCAACCAGAGGGGCGCGGCCTTGATCGCGGCGCGCCGAAAGGGCGGCATCGATTCGACGGTCCATTCGGCGGCGTATTCGCCGGCGCGCGTCGTGATCATCTCGTAGGCATCGCCCTCCTGCCGGAGAAAGCTGAGGACCGCGTAGAGCGGCGCGAGGCCGATCGTCCCTTCGCGCAACCCCTCGGTGTTGAGCCAGTTCTCGTAAAAACTGAGCCGTGTCGGCAGAAGGTCGGCAATGCTCTGATGAAGGCTGGCGACGAGAACGCGACCGATGCCCGCTTCGCTCATACCTCGATAAAATTGTTACAATTGTTAAAACTGTTACGATCGGTGAACGGATGGAGAGTGCCGCGATACTCGCCGGCGGCCGTGCGACCCGGTTCGGCGGCCGGGACAAGGGCGCGCTCGTCGTCGGCGGACAGACGATACTCGAGCGCCAGATTGCCGAGCTGTCGCTCGTGACGAACGACATTCTGATCGTCGGCGTCCATGCGAGCGACCGGTCGCACGCCGTTCAGGCGCTCGCGGGAGCGGGCCCTGCGGCCGCGCGCGTCGTCCCGCGCACGATCACCGATGCCGTGCCCGGCTGCGGGCCGCTCGGCGGGATTCATGCCGTGCTGACCGAAGCGCGCGGCAACGCGGTGTTTGTCGCCGCGTGCGACATGCCGTATCTGAATGCGGCGTTCATCTCTTATCTGCTCGGGCTGACACGCGAGGCCGACGCCGTCGTTCCCCGTACACAAGGCGGCTATCATCCCTTGTGCGCCGCGTACACGCGTGCCTGCCTGGAGCCGATCGCCCGGCGTCTGGCGGGCAGGCAACTGAAAACCATCGACCTGATGATGGACGTGCGGACGCGCATCGTGACACCTGAGGAGCTGGACAGGTTCGGCGGCGAAAGAAAGCTCCTCGCGAACATAAACACACCGGCCGAGTACGCAGGACTCGCCGCGCTTCACGATCACATCATGTGATCGTATCACGAGCGTGGCGCGAGCTTTCCACATCGGACACACAACCCGTACATGATCGTCGACGTCCAACGACGCGTACACGACGCGATCGCCGATGCGATCGGGCGTCAATTCGGCATCGCGCCACCGCCGTTTGCCGTCGAGGTCCCACCATCGCGAGCGATGGGCGACCTCGCGGTGACCGTCGCCTTCCAGCTCGCACGAACGCTTCGCAAGGCGCCGCGCGCGATCGCTCAGGACGTGGCGGCCGCCGTAGGCCGGATTCCCGGGATTGCACGCCTTGTCGCAACGCCAAACGGGTACCTCAATCTGTACCTCGAGCGCCCCTCGTTTCTTATCGAACGTGTGCGCGGTCAGGTTCAGCCTCACACGCCCGCCGCCGGGAAGACCATCGTCGAGCACACCGCGATCAATCCCAACAAGGCGGCCCATATCGGTCACCTGCGCAACGCGGCACTCGGCGACACACTCGTGCGCGTGATGCAGTTCCGCCGCACGCCTGTCGAGACGCAGAACTACATCGACGACACGGGCGTGCAGGTCGCAGACGTCATCGTCGGCTTCCGTGAGCTCGAGCGCAGAACCCTCGACGAGGTGCGGCAGATCGCCGACACCACCCGATTCGATTACCACTGCTGGGACCTCTACTCACACGTGACGGAGTGGTACGAAGGCGATCGCAGCCGGCTCGCGATTCGAGAAGCGGCGCTCCACGACCTCGAACGCGGCGGCAACGAAACGGCGGAGATGGGCGCGCTCATCGTCGACCGCATCGTGCGCGCGCATCTCGCCACGATGGCACGGCTGAACATCGCCTACGATCTGCTGACCTACGAGGGCGACATCCTGCGACTGCACTTCTGGACGCACGCCTTCGACATCCTGAAAGCGAGCGGCGCGGTCTTCCGGCAAACGAGAGGCAAGCTGGAGGGGTGCTGGGTGATGCGGATCGAAGAGGGCGCGGACGCGGAACCCGGCCCGGCTGACCTCGATCCGGTCGAGGAGGACTCGCGGGAAAAGGTTATCGTCCGATCGAACGGCGTCGTGACGTATGTCGGCAAGGACATCGCGAACCAGTTCTGGAAATTCGGCCTGCTCGGGCGCGACTTCCGCTACCGCCGATTTGGCACGCAGGCGAACGGCCGGCCGCTCTGGGCCACAACGTCGGAGGACACCGATCCGTCGGCTCCGGCCTTCGGCCGCGCATCGCGGATTTACAACGTCATCGACTCGCGTCAGATGTATCTTCAGGCCCTGCTCAGCCAGGCGCTGCGCACCCTCGGGCACCCGCACGAGGCCGAGAATTCGATTCATTTCTCGTATGAAATGGTGGCGCTCTCGCACGCGACCGCCCGCGAGCTCGGGTACCAGCCGGCGGCTGAGGGCAGCGACGCGGCGAAGAAGCCATTCGTCGAAGTATCAGGCCGTAAAGGCCTTGGCGTCAAAATCGACGATCTGCTCGATGTCCTGACGCAAAAGGCCGCGGTCGAGGTGTCGAAACGCAATCCGGAGCTCCTGCCCGAAGAGCGTCGGCTGGTTGCGTCGCAGATTGCCGTGGCGGCGATCCGCTACTTCATGCTCAAGTTTTCGCGCGGTAAGCTGATTGTCTTCGACATGGAAGAGGCATTGAGCTTCGAGGGCGAAACAGGCCCGTATCTGCAGTATGCTGTCGTGCGGGCGAATAACATCTTTCACAAGCTGAACGAGCGGGAGGGCCTCTCGGAAGCCGATGTCATTCGTACGCTCGACGGGCTCGCCGCCGACGAGATTCTAGCGCGGGGTGAGCCGACGCCAGCGAACGATGCCATCGATCTGTGGGCGGTGGTGTTCGAGGCAGCACGGCTCGACGATGTGGTCGAACAGGTGGTGCGGTCGCTCGAGTTCTCCGTTCTCGCGAAATACGCGTTCGGGCTCGCGCAGATGTTCAATACGTTCTATCACCGGTACTCGATTCTCAACGAGGAACAGCCGGACCGCAAGCGCTGGCGCGCGGCCGGTGTCGCGTATTACCGTGCGCAGCTCACGCGTGCGCTCGACTTGATGGGGATTGAAGTTCCAACGCGTATGTAGCACCATTGCACCGGCTGATCACCACACAGGACAGCGACACCAGAGCCTTTGGACGGGGTTCGCAGGCGTCCTCCGTGTCCTTTGAGGCGAAGTAAGGCAACACCAACATGCCCCTGATCGGAATTACCTCGTGCCGGAAGCTGGAGGATTACAAGCAATCGATCCTCCACGTCGGAGGCGAGGTGCGGATTGTCGACGCATCCATGACGGTCGACGACGCGCTCGCGGGCATCGACGGGCTCATGTTGACGGGCGGCGACGACGTGGCGCCCGAGCGGTACGGCGAGCCGGCGCATGCCGCGGTCGTCGAAGCGGAGCCGGGCCGCGACGAGTTCGAGTTTGGCCTCGTGAAGGCGGCCCGCGATCGGCACCTGCCCCTCTTCGCGATCTGCCGCGGGATTCAGGTCCTGAACGTCGCCTGCGGCGGGACGCTCGTGCAGGACATCCCTTCCCAGGTCCCGGGTGCCGTCCCGCACGCGCTGAAGATTCCGCCAAACGAGCCGTACACGCTCGCGCACGAGGTATGGCTCGAAAAGGGCTCCCTGCTGTCGAACCTGATGGGCGAGCGTCTGGCCGGCGGGGACTCGTGCGAGGTGAACAGCCGCCATCACCAGGCGGTGAAAGACGTGGCGCGCGGATTCACCGTGTCGGCCACGGCCCCCGATGGCATCATCGAGGCGATCGAAGATGCCGCCGCCGAATTCTGCCTCGGTGTCCAGTGGCATCCGGAGAATTTCTGGCGCACCGGCGAGTTCCGGCCACTTTTCGAAGGATTCCTGCTGGCCGCAAAAGCTTCGAGCACCTGAAGCGAACGTCACGATCGAACGCAAAGGCCGCAAAGGACGCAAAGAAAGGCAATAGTTCTTCGCGGCCTTCGCGGCCTTTGCGTTCCAACGGCGGCGTCACTTAGTCGGACACGATCCTCGGATCCTCAACGATCGAACACCACGACCGTTTCGATGTGTGGCGTGTTCGGAAACAGATCGAATGCGTCGGCACGGCTCAGAACGTAGCCGGCATCGACAATTTTCCGGGCGTCGCGGGCCAGCGTCGCAACATCGCACGATACATACACCAGGCGTTCTGCCCCCAGCTGCAGCAGGCCATCTACTGCCTCGCGTGACAGGCCAGTCCGTGGCGGGTCGGCAATAACCGCCAACGGCGTGTTCGGCCCGGATCGGACCGCACCTGCCTGTCGACCCTGGACGAACTCTTCGACCGCCTGATGAACCGGTGTCACGGCGGCGGCCGACGCCGCGGCGTTGAAGGCGAGATCCGAGGCCGCGATGCGGTCGCCTTCCACGGCCGTGGCGCGGGCGCCACGCGCCACGGCCGCGCAGATCGAGAACAGGCCGACTCCCGCATACAGATCGACCAGCTCGCCGGCCTCCGGCACCTGCCGAACGACGTGTGACACGAAATCCCGCAACAGATAGCGGTTGCCTTGAAAGAACGCCGCGACGTGGCGCCTCAACGTGACCGGCCCGCCGCTGTCGGGCGTGATCTGATCGACGACGTGTGGATCGCCGTGTGATCCGAGCCGCGACGCCATACCCGTCATGCCGTCGGTCGCGGCAAGCCGCTCCAGCGCGCGCGTATCGACCGCCGCGGATATCTCGAGCGACAGAGCACGATGAGAAGCATCGACGTTCTCGGCAACCTCGATCTCACGCACCGCGCTCACGCCGAGCGAACGCATTGCGTCTGCGAACCGCTCGAGCGCGTCGCACGTCGCGGGCAGCAGTTGTCGGGTCGAGCGCGGATCGCAGACGTCGTGCGTACCTTCGCGGAAGAAACCAAGTCGCCCGCCGCGAACGTGCAGGCGGGCGCGCATCCGGTATCCATCTTCAGGCGATGGCGTCACCGGAACCGGTGCCGGCAGTGTCAGATGGCCAATCCGTGCGAAGGCGTCGTCAATCACCTGGCGCTTGATCGCGAGCTGGCGTGGATACGCAATGTGACTGAACACGCAGCCGCCGCAGAGCGGATCGGCGAATGGCTCGCGGCGATCGGCCGACGCTTCGTCGATGGCGATCGCTTCCGCGAAC
>QHWF01000383.1 GCA_003222455.1 Acidobacteriota bacterium | reverse complement strand
CTGCAATCGCAAACGTCAGTACCGGTACGCAACCACCGGCAGGCGGCACCGCTCGCGGACGAGGCGATCGATCGCCCGCTCGCGCGCGTGTGCGAACGCTTCCGGACCCATGCGGCCGCGAAACGGCGCGAGCTCGTCATCGGCTTCGCCGGCGAGCGCCGTGCGCGTCGCGTCGTCCAGGAGGGCGCGCGCCTGCTGCAGGAACTCCCGGTCAAGCGATTCGAGCCGATCGATCAGCGCCTGGCGCGCCGCCCCGCGCACGCCGCGCGCAGCCTTGCGCGCCGCATCGAGCTCCGTCGCGGCCCG
>QHWF01000382.1 GCA_003222455.1 Acidobacteriota bacterium | reverse complement strand
TGGCGAGTTTCTCTCGGCTGACGACTCGACGCCGGATCGTGTTCTGGCGCAGAAAGAGCTCGCGAGCCAATTGCAGCGCGCGCTCGATCGGCTGCCCTTCGACCAGCGCACCGCGATCATCCTGCGTGAGGTCGATGGTCTGAGCTACGAGGAAATCGCATACTCGATCGGCGTGGCCGTGGGAACGGTCAAGTCGCGCCTCACGCGCGCGCGGCAGGCGCTGAGGCTCGAGTTGCGGGAAGCACGGACGACATGAACCCTCTCAATTGCGCGGCGACTCGTCGGCGCTTGAACGCGTACCACGATCGCGAGCTCGCGATCAGCGAGCAGATCGCGGTAAGTGCCCATCTCGACTGGTGCGATGCGTGCGCCGAGGTGCTGGCTGAAATGCGTGGTGTCAGACGAACGCTGCAGAGCCTGGCGCACGAGCGGCCCACACTGACACACGACGAAGCGGTTGTGTTCACCGCCACCGTCGTCAACCGCATGAAAGCGGAGCGGCAGGTCTCGGTGCTCACGCAAGTGCAGGCGCTCTTCGAGGACATGCATCTCGTGTATGCCGGTCTCGGCGCCGCCGCGGCGACGCTCGTGTGCATCGTCATCATGCTGGGGATGATGCGGTTTGCGAGGAACGAGCGTCCCGATTCGCTGGCGGCGATCGTGAACGTGCTGGCGACGCCGCTCGAATGCGAGCCCGATCCGGTGGCCCCGGCGGCGTCGGCATGCCACGAGCGATGGACCGGACGCTTTCAGCGGGCGAACGAAAGCGCGGAGCAGGACGCGATCTTTGCGCTGGAGTCGGTAATCACCCGGCACGGCCGTCTGGCCAACCTGGAATTGCTGCGGGGTGGACGCCATCCGGCGGTCGCCGACGCGAAGCTCATCGAAGGATTGCTCGACGTCGTCTCGCGCTCCCGCCTGGAAAAGCCCCAGAACCAGCCGATGTCGGATTTGGCCCGGATGGTCTGGTGGGTCGAGCACGCGACGGTTCGCGTTACGCCCAAGCCGGCGGAGGATCTGCCGCTGCCGCCGGCCAAAAAGCGCGCGGACACCGGCACGAGCATCGCCCACGTGGTACGGGCCTGAACATCGCGTTAGAGCGAACGTCAGGATCGAACGCAAAGGCCGCAAGGGTCGCAAAGGAGAACTGTATTCTTAGCGGCCTTCGCGGCCTTTGCGTTCCATCGGAAACGCCGCCGGGCGTTATCGCTGTGGACGGGATCGTGGCGGATCGACGTGCGCGGTGGAGATGTTGTTCATCGAATCCGTCGCGCGAAGCGTAATCCCGCGCGGGTCCATCTCGCCTTCAATCGGCAGCTCGTAATGTTCGGCGCGCGAGTCGGCGATCCCGTCCATCGGGAACACGCCGCGCCAGCGCTGGCCGTCCTCCGAGAACTCGACCAGCTTGACCGGTGAGTGGTCGTCTTTCACATCGAACACGATGACGGTGTGGCCGCGCTCCGTCCGCACGCCGGAAATCGCGATGACGGGCGGCGAATTGTCGACGTCGAAGGCCGCGCTGTCCATTTCGCCGGTCAACGCAGTTGCCAGCGGGTTCGACGGCGAATCGGACGCGACAATCTTGACGAAGTATGTCCCGTTCGGAACGGTGGTCGTGTCCCAGACGAGAATGAAATCCGCCAGCGCCTTCCGCAGCGTCTTCCATTCCGTCTCGCCCTCGCGGCGGTACAGCACGTCGAAGACCATCTCGTCATCGTTGTCATCGTCGGCCTTCCACACCAGCGTTTGGAGACCCTTTTGATACGTGCGGCGTCCGATCGTCGGCGAACCAGTGACGCTCTGCTGCGACGCCATCGCGGCCGCCGCCAGCTTGCGGTCGGGTGTTGACTGGTCGTCGAAGCCGGCGAGCTCAGGCTCGCCGGTCGTGAACGGCTTCTGGAACACGATGCCCGGGGGGTAGATCGTGATCGATCGGACCTGCGGCCGCAGATTTCTCTGGAGATACGCGGCCGTCACAGACGTCAAGACGGGTCCATCCCCCGATCCGGTGAGCACGGTGCGCCACTGCAGATAGCGCGCCTTCGGGCTCGTAATCGGCGAGCCCTCCGGGTTCGAGTAGGCAGCCGACCAGGGGCTCCAGGTGTCGTCCGGGATTTCCGTGTTGCCCGAACGCGTGAACACCTCGACGCGACTGCCGCTCGGAATGGTGCCGTGCCAGGTGATCGTGCCCCAGGTCGCGACCATCTGGGCATCGTGGGCTTCCGACTCGTACGTGCCGCGTGCCGCACGCTGGGGGGCGACTCGAAACAGCTTCCCCGGATTCGCGGTGGCGTAGTACAGCCGGCCGTGCGGATCGCGGTAGAACGCCGTCACCTGCTGGGCACTCGCCCGCGCCAGGAGGGTCGGTTTGAGCGGCTCGCCCTCGAGTCGGTACAACTTGCCTTTGTTGCCGGTGCCGATGATCAGCGCGCCACCGGGATCGAACGTCAACTCGTACGGCGAGTCGTCGCGCGATTCCCATAGTTCATCCCACACACCGTCGAGGGTGATGCGATAGACGGCGCCCCGCGGGGAACGGCGATCTTCGCGGGTCGATCCGGGGCCGCCGGCGCCGCCGCTGACGTCGACGATTGAGATCGACGTGATTTCTGCAGATACCGATGGCACGGGCGTGCGCGCGGGTTCCGGCGCCGGCCGTTCGGTCCCACGATCCTCTGTCGACACGCCGGCCCCCGATGGGCCGCTCCGGGCGTTCAACGCGGCGGCATACAGCAGGCCCTTGTCGTCGAAACGCAGCGCCCGGATCTCCTGAAAGGGAGAGTCGAGCAGCACAAAGGCCTTGCCCTGCTGATCGATTCGCAGCACTTTGCCCGGCATGCCGGTGCCCACCAGCAGATGACCGGCGCGATCGAACGCCAGGGCCGTTGCATGCGTCGCATTCGTCCGGCAGAACGGCTCGCCTTTGCCGTCGGGCGCAATCTTGTACACGATCCCCTTGTCGCCAGTACCCGCGTAGACGTTGCCTGTGCCATCGATTGCCAGCGCCCAGATGTACTTGTCCTCGGAATCGAAAAACACCGTGCTGTGGCCGTTGCGATCGACCTTGTAAATGCGGCCGTCCGGCGACGTGCCGACGTATACACTGCCATTCGGCGCGAGAGCCAGCGCGTGCACTTCGAGCTCAGTACTGTCGAAGAACACCGAGCCCTTGCCCTGCGGGTCGACCCGGAACACTTTGCCTTCGTTGCCGGTGCCGATGAACAGCGTGCCATCCGGCTCAGCGACCATCGACCAGAGGAACGGCGCGGCGGTTTCATACACCAGCTCCGTCGCCGGTCCGAGCGTCAGCTGCCCGTGACTGTCGATCGACAGGTTGTCGACGTCGCCTTTGAGGAAATCGGCCTGCGTGGAGGTCTGGAAGAACTTCGCTGTCGAGGCCCGCACGGACGCCGGCGCGAGGACGGCGGCGACAGCCGCCGCACACATGATCAGTTTATGCATGACGAATCTGGAAACAATGGTTCTGCGAGCTCTGCGCGTTCAGCGTTGATCGTCGTGGGCGACGATACCACCCGCGGGGTCAGTTCTGCGAGATGGTCAGCGTAATCGATCGCGACCCGTTCACGAGGTGATCGGTCGGCAGCTGCCACTCGCCAATCGTGGCGCCGTGGAGCGGACTGAAGGTGCCGCCGTTGCGATCGCCTTCGAGCACGCCGAGCACCGACGGCGGCAGCGCCGACAACGGCTCACCGTTGATGATGGCGCCGGCATCGGAGCCGACCAGCTTCACGTACAGCGTGTTGTTGCGCCGGCCTTTGTTCAGCGACCTGATCACCTGATCGACGCTCCGGAGCTGGCTCGGCGTACGGGTTTCTCGCTGCTCGGCCTGCCCGAGCCGCGCACCGTCGGACACGACGAGCGAGAGCGTGCCGCTGGCGTTGGCCGGAATCTCGATGGGCAGCGTGCGCAGCACGTCTTCACCACGATATGTCCGCAGAAGCATTTTGAGCGGCACCGTCCGCCCCGCGCGCGGGCGCTGATCGTCGATCCAGATCCGTTCGAGCGTGGCGGTTTTCGGCTCTTCGGCCGTGCTGATCGTCAGATCCACGCTCCGCAGATCCACTTTCTCGAAATCGTTGCCCATCAGGTACGTGATCGGTCCGACGATGTAGGCGGCGGTACCCATGGCCGCCTGCTCGCCCGAGAAGATGTTGTCGAACGTGATTGGCTCGTGCTTGTCGAGCCGGGCGGTGCCACGGACCTGAAACGTCGCCGATCCAAACTGCCGCTCGTACGATCCGGCGGTATTGAGAATCGACGCGTACGTCATCAGCGGCGTGAAGAGTTGATCGTTCACGACGCTGAACGTGAAGGTGCGCTTTGGCGCGCGCCCTGAATCGAGCGTCAACGTGAGCGGAATCAGTTTCGGTCCAGGACCGAGTCGACCGGCGATCGCCGTCGCGCGATCCTGGAGGAACGTGCCGATGACCTCGCCCGTCGTCGAGAGCTTCATCGACGAGAACAGGCTTGGCAGCACGGTATAGACGTAGGCGCGCGTCATCGGAAATTCGGTGGGACCGAGGTTGTACATCGGGTGGCCGAATGCGTACACGTGATCGCCGTCGATGTGCGTCACCGTGCCGGTTCCCCCGAGTTGCAGATCGCCGGTGAGGAAGGCCACGCCCACGGCATCACCGGGCTTCAATGGTCCTTCATACGGCATGTCGCCGGCATGAAATCCGGCCCCGCTGCCGCCGCTTGGAACGAATCCTTGATCCTGGAACGCGCCGCCGAGGAGATCGCCGACCTCGGTGTCGAACCCCGACATGACCAGCGGCGTGGCGATCGGCCGCAGCAGCGTGCCGATTTGTCCGGCCGGGAGTCCCGCAATCGGGCTGATGCCTGTTAACAGCGCGTCGTTAGCGCGATCCGCGAACGGCCGATTCCAATTGAGGGCTTTCCCGAACGCTGCCGTGAGGCTCTCCCGCGTCAGGGGGAAGTCCACATGCACGCGGGCGCCCGGCGGACGCGACGTGGCCAACGATGCCGCATCGGTCATCTCCGCGATGGGTGTGATCCCGGCGATGGGTTCTTTCGAAAAACTGCCGAGCGCGTACGAGACGGCGCCAATCAGCTTGCCGTCCACGTATACTGGACTGCCGCTCATGCCAGCGATGACGCCGGTGTGCGCGAGCGGCCCTCCTTCGAGCCTGGCGAGAATCAGATTCCGGTGGGGCCCGATGATGTTTTCGAGCACGCCCAGGATGTTTGCCTTGAATTCTTCGACATGCGTCCCGTCGAAGACCGTCCGGCCGATCCCCACCATGCCGGGACGGATGTCGTTGACCCCCATCTGCGTCGCCGCGGCAGATGTAAGCGTGGTGACGGTGCCA
>QHWF01000381.1 GCA_003222455.1 Acidobacteriota bacterium | reverse complement strand
GCCCGGCGTGTGCAACTCCGGACGCGATGGCTGGAGCCCGAGGACTACCCGCGGGTCGTCGGCGTCGCGGACCTGGGACTGTGTCTCCATCGATCCTCGTCGGGCGTCGATATTCCGATGAAAGTCGCGGATCTGTTCGGAGCGGGCGTCCCGGTGTGCGCACTCGATTACGGCGCATGTCTCGCCGAGCGGGTCAGGCACGGCGACAACGGGTTGCTGTTCTCGACGCCGCGGCAGCTCGCCAACGTCCTCTTCGAGTTGTTCGAGACGTATCCGGATGAGTCCTCGCAGCTCGCGCGTTTGCGCGCCGGCGCACGGCGATCCGCGCGGCCCACGTGGGAGGAAGGCTGGGTGACGGAAGCCCTGCCGGTCTTGTTGCCCTGAATCCAACTCTCAACTGTCAACTCTCAACTCTCAACTCTCAACTGACAACTCTCACTGTCAACTCTCAACGCGGTCAACTCTCAACAGCGAGCCCTTTGAGAGTTGAGACTTGAGACTTGAGAGTTGATAATGGACATTTCCAGGCAAAGGGAGCTCCCAATGGCGGACGTCGCAGTCCCGACCAACACCACGATCCTCGACAACTTCATCGGCGGGCGCTGGGTGAAGGCTCAGACCACCGAATTCTTCGACGTGCACAACCCGGCGATCGGCGAAGTCATCGGCCGCACCCCGCTCTCGACAACCGCGGATGTCGATGCGGCCGTGCTCGCGGCGACGCATGCGTTCCCGGCCTGGCGGGACTCGCCGGTGAACGCGCGGGCGCAGGTGCTCTACCGCTTGAAAGCGCAGCTGGAGCAGCACTTCGACGAAATGGCGCGGATCGTCACCACCGAACACGGCAAGACCATCGACGAAGCGCGCGGCAGCGTACGGCGCGGCATCGAGTGTGTCGAGGTCGCGTGCGGAGCGCCGTCGCTGATGCAGGGATCGGGCCTCGAGGACATCGCGCAGGGGATCGACTGCCATGTCGTGCGGCAGCCGCTGGGCGTGTGTGCGGCGATCGCACCGTTCAATTTTCCGGCGATGGTGCCGATGTGGTTTCTGCCGTTCGCCATCGTGACCGGCAACACGTTCGTGCTCAAGCCGTCGGAACAGGTGCCCTTCTCGATGCGCCGGGCGATGGAGCTCCTGCAGGAGGCGGGGCTGCCGCCGGGGGTCGTGAATCTGGTGAACGGAGGACGAGAGGTGGTGGACGCCATCTGCGATCATCCCGGCATTCGCGCCGTCTCGTTCGTCGGGTCCACCCCCGTCGCGCGGCACGTGTACCAGCGCGCGACGCATGCGGGAAAACGGGTCCAGGCGCTTGGCGGCGCCAAGAATTTCGTCGTCGTCATGCCCGATGCGGATTTCGATCGGTCGATCTCGGTGATCACGGAGTCGTTCTACGGTTGCGCGGGCGAGCGCTGCCTCGCGGGCAGCATGCTCGTTCCGGTGGGCGCGGCCCACCGCGAGGCGCGCGAACGTCTCGTCGAATCGGCCCGCGGACTGAAAGTGGGCGACGGTACGCAGCCGGGTGTCACGATGGGCCCGGTGATCAGCGCGCGACACCGGGAGCGCGTCGTCGGATACATTGCCAAAGGCGAGACTGAAGGCGCAAAGCTGCTCGTCGACGGGCGCCAGACCCGCGTGCCGGATCGGCCGAACGGCTTCTTCGTCGGCCCCACGGTGTTCGACGATGTGTCGGGCCGAATGACGATTGGCCACGAGGAAATCTTCGGGCCGGTGGCCTCGATCGCTCCGGTGAAGACGCTCGACGAAGCGATCGCACTGATGCGGTCGCACCCGAATGCGAACGCGACGTCGATCTTCACCTCGAGCGGCAAGGCCGCGCGGGAGTTCGCGAAGCACGCGACCGCGTCGATGGTCGGCGTGAACATCGGCGTCGCGGCGCCGATGGCGTACTTCCCGTTCGGCGGCGCGAAGGACAGCTTCTTCGGCGATCTCAAGGTCCACGGCCGGGATGCCTTCGAGTTCTATACTGATAAGAAAGTCACAATTTCGAGATGGTTCTGAGGGCGGGACGGGCAGGATGGGCGGGATTGGCAGGAGTCTCCGGTAGCGAATCTCATTAGCCGTCAGGAGCGCCTGCGGCCATGCGGCCGGCGCGGCCAAGCGAAGCCGCGCCGGACGCATCAGCGTCAGTTCGCGGCGGGACGTAGGGCCGATCGGCAGGATTCTCCGGTAGCTAATACCAGTTACCGTGAGGAGCGCCTGCGGCCATGCGGTCGGCGCGGCCATGCGAAAGCCGCGGCGACCGCATCAGCGTCAGTTCGCGCTGGGGGTGGGGCCCCAGCGCCATTGAAAAGAAGACATTCGCCTATATGCGCATACTCATCAAGAACGGGACGATCGTTACCGCCGTCGATCACTACAAAGGTGACATCGTCGTCGAAGACGAAAAGATCGCACTGATCGGCACCACGCTCGAGATGGTCGCCGACAAAGTGATCGAAGCGTCTGGGAAGTACGTGCTGCCCGGCGGGATCGACGTCCACACCCATCTCGACATGCCGTTTGGCGGAACCACATCGGCCGACGACTTCGAGTCGGGCACGATCGCCGCGGCCTTTGGCGGCACGACGACCGTAGTCGACTTCGCCATTCAATATCGCGGCCAGACGCTCCAGCACGCCTGGGAAACATGGATGAAAAAGGCCGAGCGCAAGGCGGTCACCGATTACAGCTTCCACATGATCATCACCGAGCTGACCGATCAAACCGAGCTCGAGATGGACGCGCTCGTTCGCGAGGGAGTCACGTCGTTCAAGCTGTTCATGGCTTACCGCGGCATCTTCATGCTCGACGATGGCAGCATCTTCAAGGCGCTGCTGCGAACGGCCACGAACGGTGGAACCATCTGCATGCACGCCGAGAACGGCGACGTGATCGACGTCCTCGTCCAGCGGGCTCTCGCCGAGGGCAGGACCGCGCCGAAATATCACGCGCTCACGCGCCCGGCTCGCGCGGAAGCCGAAGCCACGCACCGCGCCATCGCACTGGCCGAAATGGCCGACGTGCCGGTTTACATCGTTCATTTGTCCTCGGCCGAAGCGCTCGAGATGGTGACGGAAGCGCGCAGTCGCGGGCTGCCGACGTACGCCGAAACGTGCCCACAGTACTTGTTTCTCTCGTACGACAACTACGAGGAACCGGATTTCGAAGGGGCGAAATATGTGATGAGTCCGCCGCTTCGGGACCGGGCCAAGCAGGACCAATTGTGGCGCGGCCTGAAGTTCAACGACCTGCAATGCGTGTCGACGGATCACTGTCCGTTCTGCATGAAGGAACAGAAGGAGCTCGGCCGCAACGACTTCTCGAAAATTCCCAACGGCGCGCCCGGCATCGAGACACGTATGAGCCTGGTGTTCGACGGCGGAGTTCGCCAGGGACGTATCTCGCTCAATCGGTTCGTCGAGCTCACGTCGACGTCGCCGGCGAAAATCTTCGGTCTCTTTCCGCGGAAAGGCACCATCGCCCCCGGTTCGGATGCCGACATCGTCGTCTTCGATCCCAACCGCACGATGACGTTGTCGGCCCGGACCCTCCACATGAAGGTCGACTACAACCCGTACGAAGGCCGGCAGGTGACAGGCGCGACCGACACGGTGCTCTCGCGCGGCCGGCTGGTGATCGAGAACGGTCAGTTCGTGGGCCGCCCGGGGAGCGGAGTATTCGTGAAGCGCGGCACTCGTTCGTGAAACCGCTGGTTCACGCATGTAACCACGGAGGACGTAGAGGACGCGGAGGGCGGGCCTTGCGGGGAGCGGGTCCGATGCTTCGTCTGCTCGGTGTCCATGGTGGTCCTTAGTGCTGACTTTCATAAATACGGTGGCATTCGGCCGGCGATGCATCCCGCCTCGCGGCGTTGCTCGTCGGTCAAATACTCCCGGTATTCTCCCTCCTCGCGCCTTGCGACGCGGGCGGGGCCTCGCCGCCCTCGGTGCGTCACCGTATTTATGAAAGGCAGCACTTAGGTGCTGGTCCTGCGCAGCACCCGCGTCGTTCTGCCCGACGGCGTCCGTCCCGCTTCTCTCTATGTGTCCGACGGAACGATCACCCACGTCGCCGGCTACGACGAGGCGACCCCGCCCGGTCGGGCGGAGCCGGTACATGACGCCGGCGATCTGGTCGTCTCGCCTGGCATCGTCGATACGCACGTGCACGTGAACGAGCCCGGTCGCACCGAGTGGGAAGGCTTCGAGACCGCGACGCGTGCGGCTGCTGCAGGTGGCGTGACGACCATCGTAGACATGCCCTTGAACAGCATCCCGGCGACAACCACGGTTGAGGCGTTCGAAGCCAAGCGGTCCGCCGCGCGCGGACGCTGTCATGTGGATGTCGCATTCTGGGGCGGCGTCGTGCCGGGCAATGCATCAGAGCTCGAGGCACTCGCCGACGCTGGTGTTCGAGGGTTCAAGTGTTTCCTCGTGCCATCGGGTGTCGACGAGTTCCCGCCGGTGGGCGAGCGCGACCTGCGGAAAGCGATGCCGATCCTCGCGCGCAGAGGCGTCCCGCTGCTCGTCCACGCGGAATCACCAGACGTGATCAATCGTTTCGTCCCCGACCCACGCGTCGGCTCCCGGACGGACACGCGGGTCCCCGACTATTCGACGTATCTTGCAACGCGGCCACTGGAAGCGGAAGTGGAAGCCGTCCGCGTGATGGTCCGTCTCGCACGAGAGTTCGGAACGCGCGTGCATATCGTGCACGTGGCGGCGGCTGAAGCGGTTGACGAGCTCGCGCAGGCACAGGCTGGCGGCGTGGCCATCACGGCCGAAACCTGTCCGCATTATCTGAGCTTCGCAGCCGAAGAGATTCCGCATGGTGCGACCGAGTTCAAGTGTGCGCCGCCGGTCCGTGAAGCGCGCCATCGCGACGCGTTATGGAACGCGCTGGCTCGCGGCACTCTCGCGCTGGTGGCGACCGATCATTCGCCGGCGCCGCCGGCGCTCAAGTGTCCCGGCGATTTCATGCGCGCCTGGGGTGGGATTGCCTCGCTGGAGTTGTCGCTGTCAGCCACCTGGACGGGATTGGCCGCGAGACCTGGGCTCGCGCCGGACCACCCGGATCGTCCCGCGCCGGCGTTCCTGCCGCGGCATGAACCATCGCCGCTGGCACGCCTCGCCACCTGGATGAGTGCGGCGCCCGCGGCGCTCGCGCAACTCCATCGCAAAGGGCGGATTGCCGTCGGCTGCGATGCCGACCTAGTCATCTGGGATCCGGACCGGACGCGGATCGTCGATCCGCTGGCGCTCCAGCAGCGTCACAAGCTGACGCCGTACGCTGGACGCTGTCTGCGTGGTGTCGTCCATGCCACGTTCCTCCGTGGTCAACGGGTCTGGGACGATGGGCGACTCACGTGCCCGGCGAGTGGTCGCCTTCTGTGACAGATTCCTTCGTGGATCTCGTGGATCTAGCGTGCGAGCGATTCGGCGGCTCGGTGGTGGCCTCGAACGACGAGTTCTTCGGGGCAAAGGAAAACCTGATCAAACGCGATCCGCCAATCTGGATCGAGGGCAAGTACACCGAACGGGGCAAGTGGATGGACGGGTGGGAAACGCGTCGGCGGCGTGGCGTGACCGACGAGAGCCACGATTGGTGCATCCTTCGCCTCGGCGCGGCCGGCCACGTGTCCGGTGTAAACGTCGATACCACGAACTTCAAAGGGAACTATCCGGCAGCCTGCGCCATCGATGTCACCGATCTCGGCGGCGTGCCGAGTGTCGATGCGCTGCTCGTCGCGGTGTGGCAGGAGATTCTGCCGCGTTCGCCGCTCAGAGGCGATTCGCCGAACCTGCTGTCCGTGGACCGCGCGCCGCTTGCGACACATCTGCGTCTGCGCAT
>QHWF01000380.1 GCA_003222455.1 Acidobacteriota bacterium | reverse complement strand
GTCAACTAATACAAGTTAGGTTACGAACATGGAGATTCGGCGGTGGCGGGCGCTTATAGCGTTGGCCGTTCTTCCATTGACCGCGTTCTTTTGCGTCCCGTCACCATTAATTCAGGTGTCTGCTATGCCGGACAGCACTGCCGGGAAGTTAAACGTCAGCGACGCCGTATTCGAGCGGGCGAAATCTTTGTCCCCACCATTTGCCGCAACATTTAATCTGAAATCTGATCGATGTTACGGTTGGTACGAGGCCCGAGATGACGAGTGCTTCTCGTACCGCAATTTCGCGGACGAAGGCATCATTTTGACCGTCGCCAAGAGAAGAAAGGAACATGACGCCGTGCTGGTGCTCGTTAAAGAAGCGCGTTTATTCGGCAAGTTCTCAAAGGGACAAGTGCGGGACCAGTTCCATCAGCTAATCGTCGCACCTCTTGTGCGGGAATTTGGTGCACATGCAATTCAGGTCCATTCGTAACCTAACTGCACAGTGGAGAGGGACGCGCGCAAAAGCAGCGCGCGCCCCTCACTGTGGACGTTAGGCGTCATACACTTTCGCCCAGTCAGCTTTTTTGAAGAGGGACCAATGGTACAACCCATGTTTGTCCTCGTGCAGTTCAACGTGAAGGACTTTCCGAAGTACTTCGAGCACTATGGTTCGCTGATGAGCGCGGAAGTAGCAAAATTTGGTGGCCAGTTTCTCGCGGCCTCGCGTGATGTCGTAGTCAAGGAGGGCGAGCCGAGCGGAAACTTTACCGCCATTATTCGCTTTCCTTCCAAAGAAGCGGCGGTCGCAATGTATGAGTCTCCGGGATATGCGCCATTGAAGGCCAAACGCATTGACGAACTTACAAACGGCGGGAACCTGATTTTCATACCTGGCCTTGAGACAGCACAGCTTAAGTAGACGCCGACAGGTGAAGCATGCCGCCTAACCCCTCAATCCAGAGCGGACGGGCCGGAAGCATGGTGCTCCTTGTGGCACCGCAGCGGCCCGCCGCTGATTTCAGACGTTAGGCCTGCGGGGAGTACTGGTGTCGCGCCAAACCTACGCCATTGCCCTGTTTTTCACCTTCGTCGCCACGATCCCATCTCCCTTTGCGTTTTTGGTTGTCGGGGGCGCCGAACCGGTTTGGGTTTATTTTGCGTACGCTCAAGTCGATTATTGGATTTGGTGGGTCGTTGCGCTCTTCTGGACTGCGGTGTACTTAATTGTGGCGTGGTGGGTAGCTGATCCAATATTTCTTTTGTTGACAAGTCGATCCCCTGTAGCCCTTGCGAGCCCACCGTTGCTGTTGGCCCTTATGTCTCTGCTTCCAATCTACATCCCAATGAGTCATGGGGGCACGGAGAGCGTCAACATCATTGAGGAATACCACCGTGTTACGCTTAAGTTCCGTCAATTTCAGACGTTACGCGAGTTGCAGCGTTGAGCCGCGCGGGCCTAACAGCGCGCCCCACCCGGAGCCTCTGAAGCGTCGCTCCCTGTGGCATCCTTCATCTCGTCGGCCCGGTGGGCGCGAACGTTAGGCCTCAGCGAGAAACGGGAGGAACATGATTGCTTTAGTCGAGTTCATTGCCGTCCTGAGTTGCACTCTCTTCGCGGGTGCGGCCATCTACGTCAATCTTGTCGAGCATCCGGCTCGAATGGGCTGCGACACAAAGACCGCTGCAACTGTTTGGGCTCCGAGCTACAAGCGCGCTACGGTCATGCAAGCCTCGCTGGCCATCTTGAGCTTTCTTGCTGGGGTTGCGGCTTGGTTACTCGGTGGCGGTGTCCTGTGGTTGGTCGGTGCCCTACTGATCGGTTTGGTGGTGCCGTTCACGTTCATCGCAATAATGCCAACGAATAAACAACTGTCAGCACCGGGCCGCGATCTTGCGTCGAGTGAGACTCGAACGCTCTTGGAGAAGTGGGGCAGGCTGCACGCGGTCCGCAGCGCCCTCAGCTTCATTGCGTCAGTCGTCTTTGTATGGGTACTGCTGAGGGCCTAACCGCTGGTGGCAGACCGACGCGCCGCAAGCGGCGCGTGGCTGAACCGGAACGTTGTGCGGCGTCGTCCTGAAGTCTTACATAACTATCCTCCACTGTTTTGCAAATGAAATATATCTGGAAGTTCTAGGATGAGAACATGAAAAAGTCGGGCGCGAGCCAAGGCGAGTCGGCATCGGAGCTCATCTCGAAAAGAATCGCCGAACTCGGGGACTGGCGCGGAGAAACCCTCAGCAAAATGCGCAAGCTCATCAAGGAAGCAGACCCGGACGTCGTCGAGGAGTGGAAGTGGATGGGCACTCCGATTTGGTCGCACGACGGTCTCATCTGCACCGGCGAATCCTACAAGAATGTCGTGAAGCTTACCTTCTCCAAGGGCGCGTCTCTGAAGGATCCGGCCCGTCTCTTCAACTCGAGTCTCGACGGAAACGCACGCCGCGCGATCGACATCCACGACGCAGAAGAAGTTGACGAGTCCGCCTTCAAGGCGCTCGTTCGCCAAGCGGTCGCCCTCAACAGTTCTGGCAAGTCGAAACCTTCGAAGAAAGCGAAGTCCTGAGGGATTCCGTCATGCATGGCAAGCAACTGGCGGCGCTAGACAACACTGCGGTGCGGGTCGCCTTGTGGCGCGCGCTGCAGGTGGAAGTCGATTCGCCGCCGCACGTGCTCGAAGACGAAGTCGGCTTGAAGCTGGTGACTCCAGACGACGGATGGCGCAGCCGTCCGGACATGGGCCCGTTCACGCAATGAAACGCTATCCACTACTCGGCCTCTTCACGAAGAGCAGAAAGGAATGACGCGATGAACAAACCAACTAAGTGGTCGCTGCCGGTTTCCGCTCTTGTGACGATCGTGGCAGCGTTCGCAATCCCCGCACGTGCTGAAGGGCCGGTCGCCCGCGTGCCGGCGGTGCAGGAGAATTCAACCGATCCAGATCTAAAGGCGATGTTCGACAACGCGCGCAACCGTGGCGGTCAGATCATTAACCTCGTTCTTATCCGGGGCAACGCGCCGAAACTCGCCAGGGCCGCTTCGGCCATGGCCTACGCCATCCGCTTCGACACCAAGACGCCGCGTCCGCTGGTCGAGCTTGCCATCCTGCGCACGGCCCAGCTTTGGGAGGGTGATTACGAAATGAACCAGCACCGTCCGATGATGCGCGCCTGCGGCTACACGCCGCAGCAGATCGAGGCCGTCGGCAACTGGCGTGCGAGCACTCTGTTCAACGACCGGCAACGCGCGCTCCTAGCCTACGTCGACCAGGCCGCCCGCGGCGACGTCGACGACGCAACCTTCGCCGCGTTCGAGAAATTCTTCGATACGCAGGAAATCGTGGAGATAACCATCACAGTGGACACCTATGTCGGCACGGCGCTGTTCACTCGGGCGCTGAGGATCAAGATCGAGAACGACGGAAGGCTGACTGCGATCGGCAAATGTTAAGGCTTGGCATCTACCGGGGTGTGAATCAATTACCGCATAACAACACTTCGCAGCCGACCGCCTTCGGCGGCGGCTGAATGCGAACGTTAGGCGTCAGTCCCCGAGCTCATCCGAACGCGTTGAGCACCTTGCCTCCCGCCATGGCCGGCTTCGCGTCGATCAGAACGAAGGCCATCACGCACGGGGCCTTGCCGCGATTCACCCAGCAGTGCACGGTGCCGCGCTGCACGAGGACGTCGCCCGCCTTGAGGTGGACTTCCGTGCCTTTCTCCAGCTCCATGTCGATCTCGCCCGAAATCACCACCGCGTAGTCGATCGAGTCGGTGCGGTGCACGCGCGGCGCCACGCCGGGCGAGAACTCGATGACGCGGAAAACCGTTCCACCGGGAAGCGTGGTGCCGACTTTCCTGGCGGAAGCGTCGGTATCGCCCGAATTGTCGGCCGGGATCGTGTCGGTGGTCCAGACGACGCACGCCGAGGCGCCGGGCCGGTTCGAGACGATGTTCTTCGAGACTTCGTCGATCTTCACGACGGCGCGTCCCTTGCCGTCGTGCCCGGTCACCACCCGCCGCACCTTGATGGTCACGACTCCTCCTTGCTGAGTTGAGCCGATTATACGAGGCCGTGTATCATCGGACTTCGTTTCGGCCGCCTGAGAAAAAAATCCATGAACATCGGTATCCCCGCGGAAACCCGCGCGGGCGAGACGCGCGTCGCCGCGACTCCCGAGACCGTCAAGAAGCTCGCTGCGGGCGGGCGCCACGCGATCCTGGTACAGTCGGGCGCGGGCGTTGCCGCGAGCGTTCCCGACAGGGATTTCGAGGCGGCCGGCGCGAAAATCGTCGCGGAGGCGAAAGACCTTTCTGCCGCCGACATCGTGCTCAAGGTGAGAGGTCCGCAGGACGGGGAGGTGGGCCTCTTCAAGCGCGGCGCGATTCTCATCGGGCTTCTCAATCCCTACGACCGCGCGACGATGGAATCCTATGCAGCCGCGGGGCTCACCTGCTTCGCCATGGAATGGCTGCCGCGCACGACGCGCGCGCAGTCCATGGACGTGCTCTCCTCGCAGGCGAACATCGGCGGCTACAAGGCGGTGATCCTCGCTGCGGCCGAATACGGACGCTTCATGCCGATGTTGATGACCGCCGCCGGCACGGTGAAGGCTGCGCGCGTGCTCGTCCTCGGCGCGGGCGTCGCAGGGCTGCAGGCGATCGCCACGGCGAAGCGCCTCGGGGCGGTGATCGAGGCTTCCGACGTGCGCCCCGCGGTGAAGGAGCAGATCGAGTCGCTGGGCGCGAAATTCCTCGACGTGCCGTATCTGACCGATGAGGAGCGCGAGATCGCGCAAGGCGTCGGCGGCTACGCGCGGCCCATGCCGGTCGCCTGGATGCGAAGGCAGGCGGAGCTCGTGCACGAGCACGCCAAGGCCGCGGACATCGTCATCACCACCGCGCTTATTCCGGGCCGCCCTGCGCCTGTGCTTTTGAGAGAGGAGACGGTCAGAGCCATGAAGCCGGGCTCGGTCGTCGTCGACATGGCGATCGAGCAGGGCGGCAACTGCCCGCTGACCGAAAAAGACAAGATCGTGGCCAAGCACGGCGTGAAGCTCGTCGGAATCGCGAACCTGCCGGCGCTCGTCGCCGCGGACGCGAGCGCGCTCTACGCGAGGAACCTGCTCAACTTCCTCGCCCTCCTCGTCGATCCGAAAACCGGCGAGCTGAAGCTCGACCGCTCCGACGAGATCATCGCGGGAAGCCTGGTGTGCATCAACGGAGAAGTGGTGAAGAAATCATGACCGGAACCATCGACCCCACTATCGTCAACCTCGTCGTGTTCGTCTTGGCGGTCTTCGTCGGCTATCACGTGATCTGGAACGTGACGCCCGCGCTGCACACGCCGCTCATGAGCGTGACCAACGCCATCTCCAGCGTGATCATCGTCGGCGCGATCCTCGCCGCGGGCCCCTACGAGACCGATTTCGGCGCGATCCTCGGCGCGGTCGCGGTCGGGCTTGCCGCGGTGAACGTGTTCGGCGGGTTTCTGGTCACGCAACGCATGCTCGAGATGTTCAGGAAGAAGGCACCGAAGGCGGAGAAGGAAAAAGCGTGAGCGCCAATCAGCTCGCGCTCTGGTACCTCGCCGCGAGCGTCCTGTTCATCCTGGCTCTGAAGGGGCTTTCGTCGCCCGTATTGGCGCGGCGCGGGAACCTCTTCGGCATGATCGGCATGGCGATCGCGGTGCTGGTCACGCTCGCCATCACCAAGAAAGTCGCCTTCATCCTTATCGCCGCCGCGATCGGCGGAACGATCGGCGCCTTGGTCGCAAGGCGCGTGCAGATGACGCAGATGCCGCAGCTGGTCGCGGCGATG
>QHWF01000379.1 GCA_003222455.1 Acidobacteriota bacterium | reverse complement strand
GCGGAAGTGCTCGTCCATCTGGTGGAAGCCATCCAGCAGAGCGCGGAAGTTCTCCGGACCGACGGCGATCATCGTCGAGAGACCGATCGCCGAGTCCAAGGAATAGCGCCCGCCCACCCAGTCCCAGAATCCGAACATGTTCGCGGTGTCGATCCCGAACTCCGACACCTTCCGGGCGTTCGTGGAGACGGCGACGAAATGTCTGGCCACCGTGTTGACGTCGCCGCCGAGGCCGTTGAGCAACCACTGGCGCGCGCTCTCGGCGTTGGTCATCGTCTCCAGCGTCGTGAAGGTCTTCGACGAAACGATGAAGAGCGTTTCCGCCGGGTCCAGGTCGCGCGTCGCCTCGACGAGGTCGGTCCCATAGACGTTCGACACGAAGCGAAAGGTCATCGAACGATCGCTGTAGTACTTGAGCGCCTCGTAGGCCATCACCGGACCGAGGTCGGAGCCGCCGATGCCGATGTTGACGACGTTGCGAATGCGCTTGCCGGTGTGCCCCTTCCACGTGCCGCTCCGCACCTTGTTCGAGAAGTCGGCCATTGCGCCGAGCACGCCGTGGACCTCGGGTACCACGTCCTTGCCATCCACGACGATCGACGTGCCGCGCGCGGCCCGCAAGGCGACATGCAGGACGGCACGGTTTTCCGTCACGTTGATCTTGTCTCCCCGGAACATGGCGTTGATGCGTTCGCGCAGGCCGGACTCCTCCGCGAGACGACAAAGGAGCGCGACGGTCTCTTCCGTGACGCGATTCTTCGAGTAATCGAGATAAATGCCAACCGCTTCCGCCGTCAGACGTTCGCCGCGTGTCGCGTCATCGGCGAAGAGCGTGCGGAGATGCAGCCCTCGGATCTTCTCGTGGTGGGCCTCGAGCGCTTTCCATGCCGGGCGCGCAGTGAGTGGCAATATGCCCGTCATCGTCTCCGTCATCCGTCTTCCTTTCATTGCTTCAGCGTCTGTGCACTCGCACGTGGGATCCGGCTTCAGCCGGATTGTGAGAAATCCGCCTAAAGGCGGACGCCACGGGTCATTTTTTTCACACGCCCTCAGGGCCGCCGATCGCGGTGCCAACGAGCTGCTGTGCCTCGGTCACGAGCGCGTCCAGGTGCGCCGCGCCCTTGAAGCTCTCCGCGTAAATCTTGTAGACGTTCTCCGTGCCGGACGGCCGGGCCGCGAACCACCCGCTCGCGGTCACGATTTTCAGGCCGTCTATCGCCGCGTTGTTGCCCGGGGCTCTGGTCAGCTTGGCGGTGATCCGATCGCCCGCGAGCGTCTCGTCCTTGACCGCATCGGGTGACAGCGTCCGCAGCCGCGCCTTTTGCTCGGGCGTAGCCGGCGCGTCGATACGCGTGTAGTACGGCGTGCCGAACTCCGCCGCCAGCTCCCGGTAGTGCTCGCCTGGATCTTTATCGGTGCGGGCGGTGATTTCCGCCGCCAACAGGTCCATGATCGGGCCGTCCTTGTCGGTCGTCCACACCCTGCCGTCGTGCCGCAGGAAACTGGCCCCGGCGCTCTCCTCGCCGCCGAAACAGCACGAGCCGTCGAACAGGCCGGGCACGAACCATTTGAAGCCCACCGGTACTTCATAGAGCCGGCGGCCGAGTTTTTCGACGACGCGATCGATCAGGCTGCTGCTGACCAGTGTCTTGCCGACCGCGGCGTGCCCCGGCCAGTGGGCGCGCTGTGTGAGAAGGTAGCGGATGGCCACCGCCAGGTAGTGGTTCGGATTCATCAGTCCCGCGGAGCGCGTCACGATGCCGTGCCGGTCCGAGTCGGGATCGTTGGCGAAGGCAACGCGGAACTGATCTTTCAGCTCGACGAGTCGCGCCATCGCGTACGGGCTCGACGGGTCCATGCGGATCTTGCCGTCGTGATCCACCGTCATGAACGAGAAGGTCGGGTCGATCACCGGATTGACGACGGCGATGTTCAACTTGTAGATGGCGTTGATCGGTTCCCAGTACGGCTTCGCCGCTCCGCCGAGTGGGTCCACGCCCAGCGCGAGGCCGGCGGCGGCGATTGCGTCCATGTCCACGACGCTTCGCAGATCCTGGACGTACGGCAGGATGAAGTCTTCCTCGTGCGTCGTCGGCGCCTTGACCGCCGCCGTGAACGCCATCCGCTTGACGCCGGCGTTCCCGGCCCGCAGCAGCTCGTTGGCGCGGTTCTGAATCCACTCGGTTACATCGACGTCGGCCGGTCCGCCGTGCGGCGGGTTGTACTTGAAGCCGCCGTCCGCCGGCGGGTTGTGCGAGGGCGTGACCACGATTCCGTCCGCGAGGTGCCCTTTGCGGCCGCGATTGTAAACGAGGATGGCCCGGGAGATGACGGGTGTCGGCGTGACGCCGGCCTTCCGCTGAATGATGGTCTCGACGCCGTTCGCCGCCAGCACTTCGAGGGCGGTGCGCTGGGCCGGTCCGGACAGGGCGTGCGTGTCCTTTCCCATGTAGAGCGGGCCGTCGATCGCCTGACTGCGGCGGTAGTCGCAGATGCTCTGCGTGATCGCCAGAATGTGGGCCTCGGTGAACGAGCCGAGGAGCGGTGAGCCGCGGTGCCCACTCGTGCCGAAGGTGACGAGCTGATTTCGATCATCCGTGTCGGGCTTGCGTTCGTAATACGCAGTCTCGAGCCGCCCCAGATCGACCAGCATCGCCTTGGGAGCGGGTTTGCCCGCGAGCGGCGAGATCGTCACACGTTCCATCGTTTCGTGAGCCACGGTCTTCTCCATTACGATACTCTAGGCAGATCGGCTCTCGGCTCAGGGCTCTGGACTTTAAGACAGCTTCTAAAGCCGAAAACTTGTCTCAATCGCACAGACATCGGCTTTAGAAGATGTCTAGAGAAAGGATTCCCCCGTGGCTCCCGTAGCATCTGCCGCTTCTGCCAGTCTCTACGTTTCCGGCCAGCCACTTTCTCCAGACGAGCTGCGCAAGATGCACGCCTACTGGCGCGCGGCCAACTACCTCTCGGTTGGACAGATCTACCTGTACGCCAATCCGTTGCTGCGCGAACCCTTGAAGCTCGAGCACGTGAAGCCGCGACTGCTCGGGCACTGGGGGACGACGCCCGGACTGAACTTTATCTACGTGCACGTCAACCGGCTGATCAAGAAGTACGACCTCAATGTTATTTACGTTTGCGGTCCGGGGCACGGCGGGCCGGGCATGGTGGCGAACACCTATCTCGAAGGCACGTACACGGAGTTCTACTCGAGCATTCAACAGAACGAAGACGGCCTTCGGAGGCTGTTCAGGCAATTTTCTTTTCCTGGAGGCATTCCCAGCCACGATGCACCGGAGACGCCGGGTTCCATCCACGAAGGAGGAGAGCTGGGCTACGCGCTGGTGCATGCCTACGGAGCGGTGTTCGACAATCCCGATCTCGTGGCTTGCTGCGTTGTCGGCGATGGCGAGGCCGAAACGGGACCACTCGCCACGAGTTGGCATTCCAACAAATTTCTGAATCCGGTACACGACGGTGCGGTGCTGCCCATCCTGCACTTGAACGGCTACAAGATCGCCAACCCGACCGTGTTCGGCCGTCTCAGCGACGAAGCGCTCACGCAGCTCTTCGCTGGCCACGGATACAAACCCTACTTCGTCGAGGGGCACGACCCCGAGCCAATGCACCAGGCCATGGCGGCGACGCTCGACACCGTGGTCCAGGAAATCCACGCCATCCAGCACGAGGCCCGCAGCCAGGGATCGGCGAGCCTTCCGGTCTGGCCCATGATCATTTTGCGCACGCCCAAAGGCTGGACGGGACCGAAGGTCGTCGATGGAGAGCCAGTCGAGGGCACATGGCGCGCGCATCAGGTGCCGGTCGCGGACCTGGCCACGAAGCCGGGGCATCTGGCAATTCTCGAAGACTGGCTGAAGAGTTACCACCCTGAAGAGTTGTTCGATGAGAACGGCAGGCTGATTGGCGAAGTGTCGGAACTCGCTCCGAAGGGTGAACGCCGTATGGGTGCGAACCCGCATGCCAACGGCGGGCTGCTCCTGAAAGATCTGCTGATGCCGGACTTCCGCGAATACGCGGTGTCGGTTCCTGCGCCCGGCAAGGAAACGGCAGAATCCACCAGAGTGCTGGGCACGCTCCTGCGCGATGTGATGAGGCTCAATCTGGAGCACGCAAACTTCCGCGTGTTCGGCCCTGATGAAACCGCCTCCAACCGACTCGATGCCGTGTATCAGGCCACAGACAAGATATGGATGGAGCCGATTCTCCCGGTGGACGAGCATCTGTCACCGGACGGACGCGTGATGGAGGTCCTCAGCGAGCACATGTGTCAGGGCTGGCTCGAGGGGTATTTGCTCACCGGCCGGCATGGTTTCTTCTCTTGCTACGAGGGCTTCATCCACATCGTGGATTCGATGTTCAATCAGCACGCCAAATGGCTCAAGACCACACGTGGCATCCCGTGGCGGCGTCCCATCGCGTCGCTGAATTACCTTCTGACATCGCACGTCTGGCGGCAGGATCACAATGGCTTCACTCACCAGGATCCCGGCTTCATCGATTTCGTGATGAACAAGAAAGCCGACGTCATCCGCGTGTACTTGCCGCCGGATGCCAACACGTTGCTGTCGGTGGCCGATCATTGCTTGCGCAGTCTTCACTATGTGAACGTGATTGTCGCCGGCAAGCAGCCGGAGTTGCAGTGGCTCGACATGGACGCCGCAGTTGCGCACTGCACGACTGGCGCAGGCGTCTGGTCGTGGGCCAGCACGGATGAGGGCGGTGAACCGGACGTCGTGATGGCCTGCGCCGGCGATGTGCCGACTCTGGAAACGCTGGCCGCGGTCGACCTTCTGCGGCAGCATTATCCCGATCTCAAGATCCGGGTCGTCAACGTCGTGGACTTGATGACCCTGCAGCCTCGCAGCGAGCATCCCCACGGACTGTCTGATTCCGAATTCGATTCCATGTTCACGACCGACAAACCCGTAATCTTTGCCTATCACGGATATCCATGGCTCATTCATCGGTTGTGCTACCGCCGGCATGGTCACCACAATTTCCATGTGCGCGGCTACAAAGAAGAGGGCACCACCACCACTCCCTTCGACATGACCGTCATGAACGACCTCGATCGCTTTCACCTTGCGGGTGATGTCGTGGACCGCGTGCCGGGATTGCAGCGCATCGGTGCCCACTTCCAGCAGTTCCTGCGAAACAAACTGGTGCAGCACCAGCAGTACACGCGCGAGCACGGCGATGATCTGCCGGAGGTGAAAAACTGGAAATGGCCGTACTGACCCATGAAGATCCTCGTCCTCAATTCGGGCTCCAGCAGCCAGAAAAGCTCGCTGTACGAGATTGGTGAGACTCTTCCTGACGATCCGCCTGCTCGCCTCTGGGAAGGCAGGATTGAATGGCACGGCGAGATCGCGGACGCGGAGGGCAGGAACGCGCGCGGAGTTGTGCGCAGAGATCAGGCAACCGTCTCG
>QHWF01000378.1 GCA_003222455.1 Acidobacteriota bacterium | reverse complement strand
GGCAACGACGCGCTCCCCGACTTCCGCGGTTCGGCTTCGTCGCACTTCATCGCGACGACGGTGGAACTGCTGACCACGGGAGTCGACGTGCCGGGCGTGCGGAACATCGCGTTCTTCCGATACATGAAGAGCCCGATCTCGTTCTACCAGATGATCGGCCGTGGGACGCGCATCGACGAGCCAACCGGCAAGCTGATGTTCACCGTCTACGACGACACAGGCGCGACGCGCCTGTTCGGTTTGCCGTTCTTCTCGGATCCGAAGGGACCCGAGGGACCAGCCGGCCCGGGAGGCGACGGCGGTCTGCCGCCGCCACCGCCGATCCCGCCCGTCATCGTCGACGGCTTCGAGGTCGCCGTGAGCAACCTCGGGCAGTTCATCGTCGGCTCCGTCGGCGGGCAGGCGATGCCGATTGCTATCGACGACTATCGCGCTGGTCTTTCCAAACAGCTGATCGATGAGTGCCCGACGCTCGAGAACTTCCGCGCACGGTGGGTGAATCCGCCGGACCGCGAGGAAATGATCGCGCTGATCGTCGGCGCGGGCTACTCGCCGAGCGTGCTGCGCATGGTCGAGCAGATGAACGACTACGACTTGTACGACGTGCTGGCTGACCTCGCCTACGGTCTTGCGCCGAGGACGCGGGAGGACCGGACGCTGGCGTTTCGCTACAAGCACGCGTCGTGGCTGGCCGCGATGCCGGCGCCGGCGACCCGTGCCATCGAAGCGATCGCGGACCAGTTCGCGATCGCAGGTACTGAAGGACTCGAGAATCTGCATATCTGGCAGACACCGGAAGTTTTGGCTGCGGGAGGGTTGAGGGCGCTCGCAGCCGCTGGTGAGCCGCGGACGATTTTGCGAGAGACCAAAGAGAGGATGTTCGCTGCGTGAAGGACCAACGACGTTGATCGCAAATGGCATCGGGACACGGAGAATTGGAGAGGTCGCACCTGTTCAAACCGGCTTTGCGTTCAAAAGTGGATGGTTTGTCAAGAGCGGGGTCCGGCTGCTAAGAAACACGAACATTCACCAAGGCTTCCTCGATTGGGACGATACGGTTTTCATCGATCGTGACTTGCTCAGCCGCTTTCGGGACTTTCTTTTGAACGACCGAGATATCGTCCTCACACTTGATCGTCCGATCGTCGCCAACGGTCTCAAGGTTGCTCGGATAGTTGCGGACGATCTGCCAGGGTTTATCAATCAGCGAGTCGCGCGCTTCAAGCTCGATTCGGATCAGTTGGATGCAGCCTACTTTTACGCATTTCTCCGGTCACCGCAGTTCATTGACGCAATTCGGGGCCACGATCAGAGCTTGGGGGTCCCACACATATCGCCAGCCCAGGTTGAACGAGTTGAACTACCGCTGCCCTCCGTCTTCACTCAGCGACGGATTGCGGCGGAGTTGAACGATTCATTGGCTTCTGTGGACGCTGCCAGAGCCGCCGCCGAAGCCCGCCTCGCCGCCGCCGAGGCTCTTCCGGCCGCCTACCTTCGCCAGGTCTTCGACGCGTCGGAAGCGAGCGGATGGCCGCGGCTGGCGATTGAGACTCTGGGTGATCCATCGCGAGGCGACACGGTTCAGACCGGGCCATTCGGCGCGCAACTCCCGTCGTCAGAATTCAAGTCCGAAGGCGTGCCGGTCCTTAACATCGGAAATGTAAAAAACGGCGTACTCAATCTCGAACGGCTCGACCACGTAACGGCCGAGAAGGCGGAAGATCTCGATCGATACAGGCTGCGGGAGGGAGACATGCTCTTTACACGGAGCGGCAGCGTGGGACGTTCCGCAGTTGTCGACGCCGGGTGCGCAGGCTGGTTGATGTCCTACCATTTGCTTCGGGTCGCGTTCGATCGGCGGCGTGTTGAACCTGGCTTCATCTCTGCCGCGGTTCGTGGTGATGCCGCTGTGCTCAGCCAAGTTCGCCACGCCGCAGGGCGCGGTGCGACGCGTGATGGGATCAATGCTCCCATCCTTGCCGCCCTCAAAGTTCCGGTTCCGTCGCTCGACGTCCAGCGCCGTGTGCTCGCCGATCTCTCGCGACGCCTCGAGGCCTCAGAATCCGTCGCCGCGCGATGTCGCGAAGAAATCGGCGCCGTCGAGGCTTTGCCGGCGGCTGTCCTGCGCGCAGCATTCAACGGAGATTCCTAGCACCGTGCCTGGACCTCCGACTCCGGCCGGCGCGAAGAAAAGCGCCAGGAAGTTCGCGACGCAACAATCTGTAGACCTCGCCATCAAGTCAGTCTGCGACATCATGCGCCGCGGCAACGTCGCCAGCGCGCTGCAGTACGTCCCCGAGCTGACCTGGATCCTTTTCCTCCGCATCCTCGACGAAACCGAAGACCGTGAGGAGCAGGAAGCGGACGCGGTCGGCGCATCGTACGCCTCCTCGCTCAAGAAACCCTACCGCTGGAAAGACTGGGCCGCGCCGCTCGAATCAGCGAAGGCGAAGCCGAACAAGCGCAAAGAGCTTGACGATGCGGGAAATAAAGCGTTCATGCATTTCGTGAACGGCGATCTGATTCCCTGTCTGAAAAAGCTGAAGGACAAGCCGAACGCGACGCCGCGCCAGAAAGTGATCTCTGAAATCATGTCCGGCGTCGAAAAGACAAGGATCGACACCGAGAAGAACCTGCTGGACGTGCTCGACAAGGTCCACGAGATCACGAACGAAGGCATCGACGATACGCACGTCTTCGCTCTCAGCCAGATCTACGAAGGCCTCCTGCTGAAGATGGGAGAGAAAGGCTCCGACGCGGGCCAGTTTTTCACGCCGCGCGAAGTGATCCGCGCCATGGTCCGTGCCATCGCGCCGACAATCGGCGAGACCGTCTACGACCCGTGCTGTGGCACCGGCGGCTTCCTTGCGCAGGCAGCCGAGTATATGAAGCCGAAGATCGGTGCCAAGATCTCCGGGCCGGCCGTCGCGCGTTTCAGGCAGGAAACGTTCTGGGGGCGAGAGAAGGAGAACCTGATCTATCCGATCGGGCTGGCGAATCTGATCCTGCACGGGATCGACCGTCCGAACATCTGGCACGGCAACGCGCTCACCGAAGACGAGGTGTACGGCGGGTTGTTTGCCGGCGCGCCCAAACAGTTCGACGTCATCCTCACGAACCCGCCTTTCGGCGGAAAGGAGAGCGCGGCAGCTCAGACGAACTTCGACTACCGAACCAGTGCGACTCAGGTGCTCTTTCTGCAGCACGTCATCCGCGCACTGAAAACGAACGGCGGCCGTTGCGGCATGGTTATCGACGAAGGCGTGCTGTTCCGCACGAACGAGGACGCGTTCGTCAAGACCAAGCGCAAGCTCACTGACGAATGCGATCTATGGTGCATCCTCTCGCTGCCCGGCGGAGTCTTCAGCGCCGCCGGCGCCGGAGTGAAGACCAACCTCCTCTTCTTCACCAAAGGCAAACCGACGGAGAAGATCTGGTACTACGACCTGTCTGATGTGAAGGTCGGCAAGAAGACACCGCTCACGCTGACGCACTTCGAGGATTTCGCCGCAAAGCTCGCCGCGCGCGAAGACTCCGACCGCTCGTGGACCCTCGATCTGTTGGCGCGTAAGGCGAAGGCGGCAGCCGACGCCCAGCCGTTCAGGGACACGGCGCGAGCGAAGTCTCAGGAGGCCGAGCGGGCCAAGGATCGCCTTGGTGAGCTGAAGAAAGCGAAGCGGCGCGATCAGCCAGCCATTGCTGAAACCGAGACAGAGATCTCAAGCCTTCTGAAGGATGCACGCGAGGCAACCAATAAGGCCGAGGACATTGACAACGCCGTCTACGATCTCAAAGCGGTCAATCCGAACCGCAAGACAGACGTCGATCGACGAACGCCGACAGAGTTGCTCGACCTGATCGACGCGAAGGGACGCGAAATGGCGGGAGCCATCGCAAGGCTCAGGGCTTTGACAGACACGTCGTAGCCAGGGTGCAAGGAAAAGCCATCGGGCAGGCAGGCCACCGCGCCGCTTGCGCGCGCCGTTCCGCAGTCTGTGCCACGTTTGGAGTCTCGAGCTTCTGTTGGCAAGGAATTGACACTAAAGAGCTTGCTGGATAAACTGAAAAATCATAAAATATTCGCCCTTCAGCCGACGGCCCCTTTAGGGGTGAGGGACCAAATGGCAGCCGACACGACGAGCAACGTGCTCGGAACTGAAATTCAAGCATACGAAAAGAAACTTCCGGAGCTGGAAAAGGTGTATCCGGGCAAATTTGTTGTCTTCAAAGGAGAGGAATTCATCGGGGCGTGGGACACGCTGAACGCCGCAGCAGCGGAAGCGGTTGCTCGGTTTGGCCGCGGACCATACTTGATCCGGCAAGTTGGCGCGCCTGCTCCCACATTGCCAGCATCTGTACTGTTTCGCCAGCGCGCGATCGGCTGAAAACGATCAATGCCGATCGCCAATTGCGGCTTTCCCCCGGTCTCAATTATTCGTGGGTCGAACCCACCGAAGGTCCTGTCAGGACGTGACGCTCTCGTGATGAAGGGACCAACGACGGCCGTTGAAATCGGTTTCAATCCTGACCTTTTCCATTCCGATCCGGCGGTCGTACAGCAAGCTATTGCGTCAGCGCACGCTCAGCCCCCGTCACAGCTCGTCGAGGCACTGATTGACACGGGAGCGGGCGACAGCTGCATCGACGAAGATCTTGCGCAGCAGCTTCAGCTTCCTCTGATCGATCATCAAGACGGAAGCGGGATCGGCGGAAAAGAAAAATTTAACGTCTACCTTGGGCACGTTCGGATCGCAGCGCTAGGCATCATCCAATACGGTCGATTCATGGGCGTCAAGCTCAAGGCCGGCAACCAACCGCATCAAGCCCTCCTTGGGCGTACCCTCTTCCAGGGGATGCTCTTGGTCTACGACGGGAGAGACGGATCGGTCAGGCTGGCCGTCTGACACCGCATCCGGGAGCAACACGGCGTTAGCCCGCCACCAGCCCTGCTGTTTTTCCAAGACTTTTCTCTGCGGGCTCCGCGGTCTCGGCGCTTAATGTAGGTTTCTTCACACGCTCTCAGGCTTCGCGCGCCACGTCAGGAGCTTTCGCGCTCCAGCAGAGACGGAAGGCGCTATCATCGCGCCATGAAGCAGCACGCGCTACGTCACTTCATCGTTGCAACGCTCATCGCCACCTGCACCGCGGCCATCGGCGTCCGCGCGCAGCAGGGCTCGCTCAGCGCGGCGGACAAGCAGCGGCGGTGGGACACCGAGAACGAGCTCCAGTCGATCGCTGTCGTGGAGCGCAAAGTGATGATGCCGATGCCGGACGGTGTGCGGCTCGCCACAGACATCTATCGCCCGAAAAACGCGACCGGCAAGGTGCCGGCGATCTGGGTGCGAACGCCCTACAACTTCAACTTCTGGGACGTGCACAACGGCGTGCCCGCCGACATGACTGCCGTGCTCACCGCCGTCAAGAAGGGATACGCGTACGTCGTCCAGAACGAGCGGGGGCATTTCTTCTCGGAGGGCAACTACGACATCCTCGGATCGAAGACCGACGGGTACAACACGGTCGACTGGCTGACCAGGCAGCCGTGGTCGAACGGCAGGATCGGGACGACCGGCTGCTCGTCGACGGCGGAGTACCAGATGGGCGTCGCCGCGCTCGGGCATCCCGGCTACGCGGCGATGAACGTGCAGGGCTTCGGCGCCGGCGTCGGCCGCGTCGGCCCGTACTACGAGCAGGGCAACTGGTATCGCGGCGGCGCGGTGCAGATGCTGTTCATCGCGTGGCTCTACGGCGAGCAGAACCAGGTGCGGCCGATGTTCCCGCCGGGCACGCCGCGCGAGGATCTGATTCGCGCGTCGAAGTCGTTCGACCTCGCTCAGCATCTGCCGCCGGTCGACTGGTCGAAGGCACTGTGGCATCTGCCGGTGCAGGACATCATCAAGCACGTCGACGGACCGCGCGGCATCTTCGAGACCGCGATGCCGGTCGAAACCGGCGGCCGGATGATCCAGCGCGCGCCGAACGACCCGGCGTGGTACCGCGGCGGGCTGTATCACGACGATATGAAGCTGAACGTCCCCGGCCTCTGGTTCATGTCGTGGTACGACGTGTCGATCGGACCGAACCTCGCGCTCTACAACCACGTGCGGAGAACCGCGTCGCCGGAGGTTGCGAGCCAGCAGTGGGCCGTGATCGCGCCGGTCGCGCACTGCGCCTACAACCGTGCGACCGCCGACACCATCGTCGGCGAGCGCAGCATGGGCGATGCCCGCCTCGACTACAACGAGATCGTCTACGGGTTCTTCGACCGGTTCCTCAAAGGCGAGAGGAGCACGCGGCTCGACTCGATGCCGAGGGTCACTTACTACACGATGGGAATGAACAAGTGGCAGACCTCGGACGTCTGGCCGCCTGCCGGCGCGCAGCCGGCGACGTTCTATCTCTCGAGCGCCGGCAAAGCGAGCTCGCTCGCCGGCGACGGCGCGCTGACGGCCGCCGCGCCCGACGCCGACAGGCCCGACGCGTTCACCTACGATCCGATGAACCCCGTGCTGTCCTACGGCGGCAACGTCTGCTGCACCGGCACCGCCGTCGAGGCCGGCGCGTTCGATCAGCGACGGATGGAAGCGCGCGAAGACATCCTCGTCTACACGTCGGAGCCGTTCAAGGAAGGCACGGAAGTGAGCGGGCCGATCACGCCGACGCTCTACGTGTCGTCGGACGCGAAGGACACCGACTTCACGGTGAAAGTGCTCGACGTGTATCCCGACGGCCGGGCGTTCAACCTCGACGAGTCGATCCAGCGCATGCGCTACCGCGAGGGCTATGATAAGCCGCTCGCGTGGATGGAGGCGGGCAAGGTGTTCAAGGTGACGCTGCAGCCGCTCACCACCAGCAACTATTTTCTCGCCGGCCACAAATTGCGCATCGAAGTGTCGAGCAGCAACTTCCCACGGTTCGATCGCAACCTCAACACCGGCGGCAACAACTATGACGAGGCGAAAGGCGTTGTCGCGCACAACGCGGTGCACCACTCGAAGCAGTACCCCTCGGCCGTGACGGTGACGACGGTCAAACGAGCGCAGACTTCGTCTGCGCCAGCGGTCAGGTAGGTCCGAAAGGTCGAGGAGGTCAGAAAGGTCAGGTAGGTCAGATTTGCAGCAGGCGGATCGGAGGCGGCTGGCGGTCTATCACAAGGCCGCCGAACAGTACCTCATCGAGTTCCGCCGGTCGCTGATCGACAGCCTGCCGCTGCCGGACGCGCACGAGGCCGCATGCCAGCTGGCCGCCGCCCTGTTGCCGCCGCAGCCGCTCGAAGAACGTGAGTGAACGTGGCCCTCCTGAGTGACGACGACCTCAACCTTCGCGAGATGACCGAGGAAGAGCTCGCACGCGCATGGGACTTGTGGTTCGAGCTGGCGCAGGCGACCAACGAATGGGATCCACCGTACGAACATGGAGTCTTTGTCGGGATCGAGCGGATCTCGACCTCGACCTCCAATGAGCCGTGACGTGACCTCGAGGTTCACAGGCCGCAGAGTTGCTTCAGGCGGTTGGGCGGCAATCCCGTCACGGCCGCGCGCCGCAGGTGTTCCTGGATGTCCGCCTTGTCGGCGCAGCGTGCCGGATCGAGATCGACCGTCGGCGATGGCCCTTTTCCCGCGTACAGCACGGCGTCGAACTGACCTTCCGCGCGCAGCGTGCGCCATTGATCGCGCGCGATCGGCGCCGTGAAGTCCGGCTTGCCGTCGCGGATGGCAAACCGCCCCATCGCCTCCGAGCCGTAGTACGCGGTGAAGTCGGCGGCGCCGAGCACGGTGCCCCGCACGATCGCAATGCTCGGTACAGGCCAGAACGCGGCGTCCGGCTGAAGCAACGCGACATCGGCGGTGACTCTGGTCTCGCCGTGACCGGCGGTGACGGCGACCACCCTGTGCGTCCG
>QHWF01000377.1 GCA_003222455.1 Acidobacteriota bacterium | reverse complement strand
GTCGACGAGGCGCTCGAGAATACGCCGTCCGATTTCCGGATGCGCCATCTCACGGCCGCGGAAGAAAATCGTCGCTTTCACCTTGTCGCCGTCCTCGAGGAAGCGCTCGATGTGCTTCTTCTTGAACTGATAGTCGTGCTCGTCGACCCGCGGGCGGAACTTGATCTCTTTGACCTCGATCACTTTCTGGTGCCGCCGGGCCTCGCGCGCGCGCTTCTGTTCCTGGTACTGATACTGCCCGAAATCCATGATCCGGCAGACCGGCGGGCTCGCCGTCGGCGAGATCTCGACCAGATCGAGCCCTTTCTGCCTGGCAATCGCGAGCGCCTGCGGCGGCGGCATGATGCCGAGCTGCTGGCCGGTGTCGTCGATGACGCGGATTTCGCGGACGCGGATACGTTCGTTGACCCGCACGCGATCGTCGCGGCGAGGCCCTCTGTCGAATGCGATAAAGCCTCCCAAAAGGCCGGGTAGGGCAGGTAGGGCAGGTAGGGCAGGTAGGTAAAACGTACCCGACCTACCCGACCTACCTGGCCTACCCGACCCACCTGCCCCTACCTGCCCCTACCAGCCCTACCAGCCCTACCAGCCCTACCAGCCCTACCTGCCCTACTCGGCCTATGCGGCCGCCGGCAGTCTACCCTTGTTCGCGATTTCGTCGCGCGCCGCGGCGGTGAACGCGTCGATCGTGTTCGCGCCCTGATCGCCGCCGGAACGCGTCCGAATCGAAACGGTGCCCTCGGTCACTTCCCGGTCCCCGATCACCAGCATGTAGGGCACTTTCTGCAGCTGCGCTTCTCGAATCTTATAATTGACCTTCTCCTGGCGCTCGTCGAGCACAACCCGTAAGCCGGCCGCGCGCAGCCGATCGCGCACGGACGCACCGTAGGCCAGGTGCCGATCCGCGATCGGCAGGACGATGGCCTGCACGGGCGCCAGCCAGAGCGGAAACGCACCGGCATAATGCTCGATCAGGATTGCGATGAACCGCTCGAAACTGCCCAGAATCGCACGGTGGATCACGACGGGCCGGTGCTCGGTGTTATCGGCACCGATGTACTTCAGGTCGAAGTTCTCGGGCTGCCCGTAATCGAGCTGAATGGTCGCGCACTGCCACTTGCGGCCAATCGCGTCGGTCACGTCGAAGTCGATTTTCGGCCCGTAGAAGGCGCCGTCCCTCTCGTTGATCGAGTACTCCATCCCGGCGCGATCGAGCGCCGTCTTGAGCTCTGCCTCGGCGCGATCCCAGGTCGCCACCTCGCCGAGGAACTCGTCCGGCCGCGTCGACAGCTTCGCCGTATACGGCAGGTCGAAATCGCCGTACACCCGCTGCACCAGCCGGATGAGCCGTTCGACTTCCTCGCCAATCTGGTCGGGCGTGACGAAGCAGTGCGCATCGTCCTGGGAGAACTGGCGGACACGGGTGAGCCCCGACAACACTCCCGACGCCTCGTTGCGATGCAGCGGCGTCTGCTCGTGATAGCGCACCGGGAGGTCGCGGTAGCTGTGGACCTGGCTCGCATACGTGAGGAAGTGTCCCGGACAGTTCATCGGCTTCATGCTCATCGTCTCGCCTTCCGATTCGATGAGAAACATGTTCTGCCGGTAATGCTTCCAGTGTCCCGAACGCTCCCACAGCGCCTTGTTGTAAACGAGCGGCGTTTTCACTTCGACGTAGCCGGCCGGAAACAGCACGTCGCGCATGTAATTGGCCAGCGTGCGATAGAGCGTCGTGCCCTTGTCGAGCCAGAACGCGGAGCCCGGCGCCAATGGGTGAAACATGAACAGCCCGAGCTCGCGCCCGACCTTCCGGTGATCCCGCTTCCGCGCCTCCTCGACTTGCGTGAGATACGCCTTGAGATCCTTGTCCGAGAGAAACGCCGTCCCGTAGACGCGTTGCATCGGCGCGTTGTTCGATTCGCCCTTCCAGTAGGCGTTCGAGGTGTTCAGCAGCTTGAACGCCTTCAGCTTTCCGGTTGACGGTACGTGCGGCCCGACGCAGAAGTCGATGAACGTCTCCTTGTCTTTGATGGTGTAACAGGAAACCTCGGCCTGGCCCTTGGTCTTTTCGTCGATCAGCTGTACCTTGAGCGGCTCGCCACGCGTGGCGAAGAACGCCTTCGCTTCCTCGCGCGGCCACCGCTGCCGTTCGAAGGCGAGATCCTGCTGCGCCAGCTCTTTCATCTTCCGTTCGATCGCCTCGAGATCCTCCGGAACGAACGGACGTTCGACGATGAAGTCGTAGAAGAAGCCGTCGTCGGTGGCGGGGCCGATGCCGCATTGGGTGCCGGGGAACAGGTTCGTCACCGCCGCGGCCAGCAGATGCGCTGTGCTGTGCCGGTAGAGCGAAAGCGCTTCAGGGCTCTTGTCGGTGACGATGCGGACGCGGGCATCCTTCTCGAGCGGAAAGGACAAATCGACCAGCTTCTCGTCCACGACCGCCGCGAGCGCGGCTTCCGCGAGGCGGGGCGAGATCCCTTCCGCAACGCCGCGAACCGGCGTACCTGCAGCGACGCTGCGGCTGGAGCCATCCGGAAGAGTAACGGTGACCTGACTCATCAACGGTAGGGAAGACCGAGGCTGCAGCCTACAGTGGTAGGCACGGGTGGACTCGAACCACCGACCTCCTGCGTGTCAAGCAGGCGCTCTAACCTCTGAGCTACGCGCCTACATGCAAAACAGAAAGTATAGCAGGATCTCGTGATCGGGTTATGCAGCTTTCTTGTCGGCGAGGCGCTCCAGGGCTTTTTCCAGCACCGGATCCCCCGGCGCCGGCGTTTGCCCGAATTCGAGGTCCGGTTCATCCACAGCGACCGTGGGCTCGAGCCCTTTCTCGTGGAGCTGCGTGCCCGACGGCATGAGATACCGCGAAGTGGACAGCCAGAGCCCGCTGCCATCCGGCAGCTTCACCAGCTTCTGCATGGCCGTCCGGCCGATGGTGTGCTCGCCAATGAGTTCGGCACGGCTGTTGGCCGACAGCGCGGCGGCGAACAGTTCGGCTGCACCCGACGTGCCCGCGTCCATGAGGATAGCCGCCGGCAGCGTCACCGATCCATCGCCCGACGCGGCGGTGATGGTTTCGCGTGTGCCGCCGCGCGTTTCCCTCGTCGACAGCGTGCCGCTGGCCACGAAGAGCCGCGCGAGGTCGATCCCGTTGTCCAGCATCCCGGACGAAGTGCGCCTGACGTCGATCACCAGTTTCCCCGCACCACTCTTGGTCAACTCCGCGATCTGGGATTTGACGTGGGCCGTCGTTTCCCTGCCGATTGCGGCGATGCGCACGTAGCCCACGCCGGGCCCGGCGATGCGTCCGTTGACATCGGCCGCCGGCAGTGTTTCGCGGGTCAGATCGATCACATGCGGGTCGGCCGTGTTGCCGCGGATAATGGTGACCCTCACCTTCGAGCCAGGCGCGCCTCGCAGCGCGCGCACGCCCTCGAACACCGACATTTCACGGGTCGGCTTGTCGTTGATCGCGCGGATGTAGTCGCCGGTGCGAATGCCGGCCTTCGCCGCGGGTGAGTCGTCGCGAGCGGCAATGACCCGAAGATAGTACTGCCGTGTCAGCTCGATCCCGACGTCGCCGGCGGGGAGGGGCGTACCAGCCTCCACCTGCTTCACCTCGTCGGGTGTGAGGTAGGCGCTGTCGGGATCCAGGCCATCGGCGAGACCCTTCATCGCGCCGCGCATCACCCGGTCGATGTTCGCCTCTTCGACATAGTTGCTCGAAATCAATTCCACGACGTCGCCGAAGATTCTCAACTGCGGGTAGGTGTCTTCGCGAGCCAGCACCTTGCCGAGAAACCCTCCGACGACCGCGAAGGCGATCACCGGTGCCGAAATCGTCATGACGATGAAGCGCGTACGTGAGTTCATAAGGTGGCCTACGGTTTCGTCTTCAACCATTGTAGCGGGTCCACTGGCCCACCGTCGACGCGAAGCTCGAAATACAATCCTGGCGCCCCGCCCGGTGTGGGTCCGACAGCCCCGACCGGTTGACCTCGCTGAACGCGTGCGCCCTTTCGCACGACGATATCCAGGAGGTCGCCGTACAAGCTGAACGTTTGCGATCCGTGATCCAGGATCACCAGGTTGCCGAATCCGGAAAAGTTGTCCGCAAACGCGACGATTCCGTCGTGAATGGCCCGGACGTCCGTACCCTCTGCCGCGGCAACCTCGATTCCCTGGAACGACGCTCGTCCGAAACGGCGGCGTACCGCGCCCGATACAGGCCAGTCGAGGTCGCCGCGGAACGGCTTGAGCGGCAGGCCCGTCGTCTCGGACGGTGATGCGCCGCTGGCCAGAGAGCGCAGCGCGACTTGCAGCTTCTGTTGCGCCGCCTGCAGCTCGCCGAACAGCGCCGCGTTCAGATCGCGCCGCGCATCGATGTCGCGGACAAGAGCGGTGCGCGCCTGGACCGCGCGCTGCAGCGCTCCCTGCGCCCTCTCCGCCGCGAGGCGAGCGGATCCGAGGCTTCGCCGTCGCTCTTCGAGCGCGCGTCGCGCCGCTTTCAACTCGCCGATGGTTCGTTGATGCGACTCCACGCGCTCGCGATCCATGCTGGCCAGGGCGGCGACCATCCGCGATGCCTGACCGATGTGCCGAATGTCCGGCGTGGACAGCAGCAGGCGCACGTATCGCGCCTGTCCCAGTTTGTACAGCTCAACCAGGCGCGCCCGCAGCTCGGGCGCTTCAATGGCTTCCGATCGTTGGAGCGCGTCGGCCCGTCTGCTGGTCGCTGCCAGGTCGCCTTCGATACGCCGCGCTTCGGCATCGACCTGTTTCAGTTCCTCGGCTTTGAGCAGCCGATCCACTTCGAGCTTGCGGAGGTCGTTCAGCAGCGTCCCCTCTTCGGACGCAAGACGATCGGCTTCCCGCTGCAGCGCCTGCAATCGCTCGCCCGCGCGACGCGCCATCGCCTCGGTCTGCGCGCGGTCGGGCTGTTGGGCGCTCGCCAGGCCGATGAACGCAAAGGCCGCGAAGGCCGCAAAGACAGAATTCCTGGTCGTGCGTCTAAAACAGCGGCTTGCCATCGATATCGCCCGGTATCGGTACGCCGAAATATTTCAAGACGGTCGGTGCGATGTCGATGATTCTCGCCCCCGGCTCCACCGGCCGGCTGGAAATGAGGATGCCGGCCGTTGACTTGTAGTCGAACGACCCATGATCGCCGGACCATTTCTTCTTGTTGGGATACACGATGCCGGGAGGAGAGCCTCCGAGCGTCGACTGCCACGATACCCGGTACCCGTCGGCGAGACCAACCTGCAACTCCGCCGCGTTCTTCAGGAAGGCGCCGGAGTAGATGTCGTCGGCCTGGTAGACGGCGTCCACCATCCGGACGCCCGTGTTCGGGTCGGCCATGGTCAGCAGCCGCGCCGCCAGATCGTTCTGCACCGCCTTCGACTCCGCGCCAGGGGCGACGATGCCGTGCGCCTCGCGACCTTTCATGTTGATGTAGATCTGGCCGAGGCCCATCGCGTAAGCCTTGGTTCGCGCCCAATCCACGTTCTCCCAGAACGTCCCGCCCCCGAAAAGGTCCTGCAGTTTCTTCTCACC
>QHWF01000376.1 GCA_003222455.1 Acidobacteriota bacterium | reverse complement strand
CGGCGGCAATGTAGGGATTGGCGAACTTCTCGCGAAATTCCTGCACTTTTTCCGATCGGGCCGCCGCCGGATCCGCAGCCGCCTCGAGCTCGCGCTTGTAAAGAATGTTGACCGCGCCTTCGGGTCCCATCACCGCGATCTCCGCGGTCGGCCACGCGTAATTGAAGTCCGTCCGAATATGCTTGCTCGACATGACGCAGTAGGCCCCGCCGTAGGCCTTGCGTGTGATCACGGTCACTTTCGGAACCGTCGCTTCGGCAAACGCGAAGAGCAGCTTCGCGCCGTGCTTGATGATGCCGCCGTACTCCTGCACGGTCCCCGGCAGAAAGCCAGGCACGTCCTCGAAGGTCACCAGCGGCAGGTTGAACGCGTCGCAGAAACGCACGAACCGCGCGCCTTTCACCGACGCCGCGATGTCGAGCGTTCCAGCGAGCACGGCTGGCTGATTCGCGACGATGCCCACGGGACGGCCGTCGAGCCGCGCGAAGCCCACGATGAGGTTTCTGGCGTGGTGCTGATGGACCTCGAGGAAATACCCGTCATCCACGACCGCGTGAATGACGTCGAGCATCTCATACGGCTGATTCGGCGCGTCGGGCACCAGCCGATCGAGCGCCGGAACCTCACGATCCGGCGGATCCGTCGAGGCCAGGCGCGGCGGATCGTCCAGATTGTTCGACGGCAGGAACGACAGCAGCTCGCGAATGAGCGACACGCACTCGCGGTCGTCGTCCACGGCAAAATGGGCGACGCCGCTCGTCGCGTTGTGCGTCATCGCGCCGCCCAGCTCCTCTTTGGTCACCGCTTCGTGCGTGACCGTTTTGATCACGTCGGGCCCGGTCACGAACATGTAGCTCGTGTTCCGGACCATGACGATGAAGTCGGTAATCGCCGGCGAGTAGACGGCGCCGCCGGCGCACGGCCCCATGATGGCGGAGATCTGCGGAATGACGCCCGAGGCCAGCGTATTCCGCAGGAAAATGTCGGCGTACCCGCCGAGCGAGAGCACGCCCTCCTGGATCCGCGCACCGCCCGAGTCGTTCAGTCCGACGACGGGCGCGCCGAGCTTCATCGCCAGATCCATGATCTTCACGATCTTCGCGGCGTTGGTTTCGGACAGCGACCCGCCGAACACCGTGAAGTCCTGCGCGAAGGCGAACACCTGCCGCCCGTCCACGAGGCCGTGGCCGGCGACAACCCCGTCTCCCGGGACAATCTGATCGGCCATGCCGAAGTCGCGGCAGCGGTGCGTCACCATCCGCGAGCGTGTCGTGACGGTCCATCGTCTTCGTCGTAGGGGCCGAGCTTGCTCGGCCCGTCGATTACGGAGCATTCGTCGAACCGCCGACGAACGGTGGTGGCGGCGGGCCGACCAAGGTCGGCCCCTACACCTTCGCGGCGACCTGCGACTTCTCCCAATCTTTCAGGAATTTTTCCAGACCGATCGCGGTGAGCGGGTGATTGAACAACTGATCGATGACCGCCGGCGGGCACGTGGCGATGTCGGCGCCCATGCGGGCCGCTTCCACCACGTGAATCGGATGCCGGCAGCTGGCCACGAGCACCTCGGTGGCGAACTCGTAATTGTCGTAGATGGTCACGATCTCGCGAATCAGATCCATCCCGTTGGTCGCCACGTCGTCGAGCCGGCCGACGAACGGGCTGACGAACGCGGCGCCAACCTTTGCCGCCAGCAGCGCCTGCGCCGCCGAGAAGACAAGCGTCACGTTCACGCGGAGACCTTCGGTTGACAACGCCTTGCATGCGCGGATCCCGTCGCGGGTCAGCGGCACCTTGACAACCATGTGCTCGTCAATCTCTGCGATGTCGTGTCCCTGGCGCATCATGCCCGCGAAATCCGTGGCCGTCACTTCGCCGCTCACGGGTCCCTTCACGATGTCGCAGATGCGCTTCAGGTTCTGTCGGTAATCGCCCGACTCCTTGGCCAGGAGCGACGGGTTCGTCGTCACGCCGTCCAGGATGCCAAGCACGGCGAGGGCTTCGATGTCCTTGATGCTGCCGGTATCGACGAAGAGTTTCATGGTCCCACTTCCTTCCTCTCGAAATTAAATCACCAAGTCACCAGCCCGCCAAATCGACAACCGTCGATGACACATATCTCTGTGTCTCTGTGGCTCATTTCTCTGTGCTCTCCGCCTCCTTATTGCGATTTTGCTCTATCTCGCCATGCCCTGCACCTCAGGCGACGGCGCACTCACGTTCCCGGCCCGGTCAACCGCCTTGACCACGTACGTGTATTGCACACCCGGCGCGACGGTGTCGTTCAACATGGCCTGTTCGATGGGCGACGGCGTGATCGGCTGCGGCGCCACGCCTTGCGTGCCGCGGAAGACGAGATACCCTCCGAGATCCTTTTCCGTGTTCGGATCCCAGATCAGGCTGATCGAGCCCTGATTGGCGACGGCCTGGAGACCCGTCGGCGCAGCGGGGGCAAACGTGTCGGTCAACGTCGTGCACCCGGGCTCGGCCGCGTCCCCTTCGATCGCCAGCTTGTCCATCACTTCAACGGCACGTACGGTATAGCATCGCCGCGCGCCCCACGTCATGCGTGGGTCTTCGAACTTCGGCTCGGCAATCGGCATCGCGGTGAGCTTGTTCGAAGCGCCCGCAGTCTCCTGCGACGAGACGTCGTAGACGTGGTACGCGACTGTCGGCAGCGGCACCCCGATCGGGGTGGATGGGAGCACGTCGGCGGTGTCCGGCTGCTGCACCATGCCGCTGAGCGTCACCGGCGTCCACGTCACCGTCACCGCGTTCTCGTTGTACGCGATCGAAGGCGGCGCCGGCGCGGGCGGCGCCGGCACCAGCGGAACCGTCGCGCGTGTCGATGCCGGACCCTTGCGGCCGCGAGTGGAGAATCCCACGACGAGATAGGTTCGTGACAGCGGCGCGGTCCCGGGCCCGAGCAGCGGCCCCTCGACGTCGGCCTGCCGGCCGTTGTTCTTTCGTTTCTGGTCATGCGGGAGCGTCACCGCGACCCGCGCCTTCTCGTCGAGCGTTTCGGCCACGCGTGCGAGGGCGCCCTGGTCGAGGCCGCTGCCTACCGGGGGCTCGATCTCGGCCTCCGCATCGTCCGGCGCCACGGTTCGATCCGGGTCTCGCGGCGCCTTCACGTCGACCGTGGCCACCCGCGTGCCATGCCGGATGATGTCCTCGTCGGTCGTCGTGGCGGTGGTGGTGATCGCATACACCTCCACCCGATCGACGTTGGCGGGACGGCTGCCGTCGGTGTTGGTGTTGGGGACGGTGAACTGCAGATCCACGGCCGCACCGCGCCGTTCGGCCAGCAGATCACCCGGCGGCGCCGGGACCTTCACGAGCGGCGGAAGCGGGGGCCCGGACTTGCCGCAGCCGGTCATGAGGAACAACGCGCCGGCCGCGACAGCGGCAGGACACCCGGCCCGCAGCCTCACAGAATGTACCGGGAGAGGTCCTCGTTCTTCACGATCTCCGCCAGCATTTTGTTGACGTACGCGTCGTCGATGGTCACGTGCTTCTCGACGAGATCGGGGCCTTCGAACGAGATCTCGTCGAGCAGCTTTTCCATGACGGTGTGGAGGCGGCGCGCGCCGATGTTCTCGGTGCGCTCGTTCACCAGCGTCGCAAAATCGGCGATCCGCCGAATCGCGTCGGGCGTGAACACCAGCGCGATGCCTTCGGTTTCCATGAGCGCGGTGTACTGCTTCACGAGCGCGCTGCGCGGCTCGGTGAGAATCCGCACGAACTCTTCCTTGCCGAGCGGCTCGAGCTCGACCCGGATCGGAAACCGCCCCTGCAGCTCCGGAATGAGATCGGACGGCTTCGCCACGTGAAACGCGCCCGCGGCGATGAACAGGATGTGATCGGTCCGAATCATCCCGTACTTCGTATTCACCGTCGTGCCTTCGACGATCGGGAGAATGTCGCGTTGCACGCCCTCGCGGCTGACGTCGGGTCCGTGCGTGCCCTCGCGTCCCGCGATCTTGTCGATTTCGTCGATGAAGATGATGCCGGCCTGCTCGACCCGCTCGACCGCGGTGCGCGCAACGCTGTCCATGTCGACCAGCTTCTGCTCTTCTTCCTGCGTGAGATACTCGAGCGCTTCCGGCACCTTCAGCTTGCGCCGCTTGGTCTTGCCCTGAAAGAGGCCGGGCAGCATGTCCTTGAGGTTGATGTCGACTTCCTCGACCTGCGAACCGGCGATGATTTCGAACGACGGAAACGATTTCTCGCGCACGTCGATCTCGACCGTGCGCGCATCGAGGCGGCCGGCGCGCAGCTGTTCGCGGAACCGCTCACGCGTCTGGTGCTGCTGCTCGCGCGCCGCGACCGGATCCTCATCGGGCGCGGCCGGCCGCGACGGCGGCAGGAGGATGTCGAGCAGGCGGTCTTGGGCGGTCTGTGCGGCCTTCGACCGCACCTCTTCGAGGCGTTCCTCGCGGACCATGTCGACGCCAAGCTCCACGAGGTCGCGCACCATCGACTCGACGTCCCGTCCGACGTAGCCGACTTCCGTGAACTTCGAGGCTTCGACTTTGACGAACGGCGATTGCGCCAGGCGGGCGAGGCGCCGCGCAATCTCCGTCTTGCCGACGCCGGTCGGCCCGATCATCAGGATGTTCTTCGGGGCGATTTCCTCGGCGAGCTCCGGCGCCAGCTTCTGACGCCGCGTCCGGTTCCGCAACGCGATCGCGACGGCGCGCTTGGCAGCGCCCTGGCCGATCACGTACTTGTCCAATTCCGCGACGATCTGCCGCGGCGTCAGCGCGTCGGCAGACGTCTGGGTTGTTTCGGGCAGGAAAATAGGCACTACAACTCTTCCACGACAACGTGCGCGTTCGTGTAAATGCAGATCTCGCCGGCAATCGCCATGGCTTTCCCGGCGATGGTCCGCGCGTCCAGATCCGTATTGTTCACCAAGGCTTTTGCCGCCGCCAGCGCGAACGGGCCGCCCGATCCGATGGCCACGATTCCGTCGTCGGGCTCGATGAGATCGCCGTTGCCCGAGAGCAGGAACGTCGACCCCTTGTCGAGCACGATCAGCATCGCTTCGAGGCGGCGAAGAATTCGATCGGTTCGCCAGTCCTTCGCAAGCTCCACGGCGCGCGATACTGTTCGAGCTTCGATTCGAACCGGGCAAACAGCGAGAAGGAATCGGCGGCTGACCCGGCAAATCCGGCCAGGATTCTATCGTTGTAGAGCCGCCGGATTTTCCGGGCCGTCTGTTTGACGACCGTCTGGCCGAACGTGACCTGACCGTCGCCCGCCATGACGGCGTGCTCGCGGTGGCGCACTGCAAGGATCGTGGTGCCGTGAATCATCGATTTTTGTGACTCTATCGGCCGGAGAATCAGAGTGTCAAGAAAGGGGACGGCTGAACTCGCCTGAGGACACGCCGAATCAAATTCCTGCGTGCAAAATTTATAAAATGGGCCGATACTTACCTTGGTGGCAGGGCGCCTCTCTGGCATTCGGCTTGCGCCGGGAATCTCGAGCTTGAAAGGTGAGGGTCTGCATATGAAGCCACTTCTTCCACGACATGCTGGCCTGGCGGTCGCGGCCATCGGTGTGGCTTGCGTGCTCGCCCTGCCGTCCATCGGATTTGCGGCACAACACGATCGGGCGGGCGCTGGCGGCGGTGGTGCCACTGCCTCCGGCGGCGGGGCAGGAGCGGGCGCCGGTGGATCGAGCGGCACGATGAGCAGCGGCGGCGGTGGCGCGAATCGCGCCGGCGGTGGCAGCATTGGCGCGGGTTCCGGTGGCGGGTCCGGCACCAATCGGGCGGGAGCTACCGGAGGCAGCGGCGTAGCCATGCCGCGAGGCGGCAGCGGCGATCACTCAGGCGGCGGGATCGCCCCGCGGTATACCGGCGGCGGCTCGAGTGGCACCCGCGCCACCGGCCGCACACGCGACGAAACTGGTGAACCGTCTGGCGTCCCGCGCTACAGCCGGCCTCGCGACCCGAACGAACCGAGCCAGGGGACGGCGGTCCCGCGTCCCCCGAATTCGACACCAACTCGCGGCGGCGGCACAGGCTATCTCGTCCCGGGCGGGTATTACGGCGGATACGGCCTGGGATATCCGTACGGCGGCGGCTACTTCGGCGGTTATTACGACCCGTGGTACGACCCTTGGTATGGCGGGTATCCGGGATACGGCGGCGGCTATGCGCAGACCTCCAGCAGCCATAGTGACGAAGGGGCGCTCCGCCTCAAAATCAAGCCACAGACTGCGGAAGTGTATGTAGACGGCTATTTCGTCGGGGTCGTCGACGAGTTCGACGGCATCTTCCAGCGGCTCCACATCGACTCGGGCGCTCACCGGATTGAAGTGCGCGCCCCGGGATACGAACCGCTGATCTTCGACGTCCGCATCGTCCCGGATCGAAAGACGACGTATCAGGGAGAGATGCATCGGATTCAGTAACAACTCTCAACTTTCAAGTCTCAACTCTCAGGGGGGCACGGTCTGACCGCCGTGCCCTGCACGTCAAACAACATGGACAATCACGTAAACTGTAGTGTCCGGCTTCAGCCGGACGCGGCGGGATCTGCCTTTTGAGACTCCAGCCTTGAGCGTTGCGAATTGCCGGAGGGTCGCGGCAGTCTCGGGTGTCTACGACGCGTTGGTGAGCGTCGCGATGCTCGCGGGACGGCCGCTCCTCTCCCGGCTGTTCGCCGTTCCCCTTCCCGAGCCACCGATTCACGCCGATCTGAACGGAATTTTCCTGCTGGCTGTGGCCTTCGGGTACGTGATTCCGTTCCGGCAACCGGATTCGGCTGCTGGCAGGACCTATCTGTGGGTGATGGGACCGCTGCTGAAAGGTCTCGGAGCGGCGGCGTTCGTGCTGGATTACATCGTCCGTCACTCGCCCGCGTCGTTCCTGCTGTTCGCGGCCAGCGATGGCGCGCTCGCGCTGCTGACGCTGTGGGCGCTTACTTCGTGATCAATTCACGCGCGATTGGGTACTCGCCGACACGGACCCATTGAGTGGACCCGTATTTCGCGAACAGTTCGACTTTTGCATCGACGAAGTGAGTGTTCTTCAGCATTTCCTGGCGCGACTGGTCCGCCCCCGTGTACCCGCGCTCTGAGCGCGCCATGAGCGTCTCCGTGCGTCCGCCCGGCGGCAGGCCCGACGACCCCGCGGCTGTCACGAACGCGCTTCCCCACTCGTCCTGTTCGGTGACACGCCGGAACAGCGCGTTGACTTGCAACGTGGACAGCGTATGGTCCGATACGTTCTTGAGCCGGAACGCCACCGAGGGCACCAGCTTGTTCTGACCCTTGACGATGCCCATGTCGTACCAGCCGGTGCGGACGACCTCGACCTGCAGCCCCTTCGTGAGATCGACGGTCGGTCCGCACGCCCCTGCACAGACCGTCACGAACAAACCGGCAGTCGCAGCGACACGGGCCGCGGAGCGCGGACGCATGTGCAACGTTCCGGCAGGCAGTTGTCGCCGCGGCGAACGGCCGCTCCCGGATCGGCTGGACACGAGTACGCGCACGTCCGACGCCATGCGCGCATTTTACATTGCGGAGTGCGGAGTGCGGAGTGCGGAGTGCGGATTGGGGACTGGGGGACGCCGCCCTTGGAACGCGCCGCGAAGGCGGCTAAGAAATGTCTCACGGAGATGACGGAGGGAACGGGTTCACACAGAGAAACGGAACAGCGGAGACGAACGGAGCAAGAGCGGACAGTACAGATGACCTCCGTTGCTCTGAGTCTCTGTGTGAATCCGTTTTCTCCGTCCTCTCCGTTCGCTCCGGTCTCAATCCGCAATCCGCAATCCGCAATCAGTAGACCGTGATTTCGATCCGTCTCAGCGCTTCTTCCTTCGGAATCTGCCGGGCCAGGTACGCGAGCAGATCAGCGCCGCGCAAACGGATGACGCGGGTGCGCGAATCGCTGTCGGCCGGCGCCAGACGAGGGCGATCCTCGTTGGCTCTTGCCGCAATCGTCAGCCAGTCCTGTTCGCCGATGCCGAGCGAGCTGCTGTGAGCCAGCATGGCGTCTTTGAGAGCCGCGACGACCTCGGTCCGATAGGCTTCGTTCGGATCGTTCAGAATCGGATCGGCCGGCGGTGCCGGGACGTCCACATTGGCCGCTGCGGCCGACCCGGTGGCATTGCCCGCGCCCTGGACCACCGGCGCGGACTGGGCCGCCAGCATCGCCGGGTTCACCTGCAGCTCCACTCTTCGAAGCGCCTGATCCAAATCGGTGTTGCCCTGCGATTTGACGTGCGACTCGAGCACCTTCAGCGCACTATCGAGACCGAGCGCATTCTGATCGAGCGTCCGGATGCTCCAGCTCAACGTCGTTTCAGTTTCGAATGGCGGGACGATGACATCGAAGAAGACGCCGTAGCCTTCGAGACGAAACCCGCGCGCGCGGGCATTCTCGCCGTTCATCAACGTATCGCCCGGCGGCAGCACCGACTTCAGCCGGTCGCGAGTGATCGTGGCGCCGTGTTCAACGGCTCCCTCGAGCACGCGCTCCATCTGGCCGATCTGGTAGCGCGACTCGGCGTTCGCGCGTTCGTCGACGATCTGCTTCGCCCGCTCGGCCGCAGACACGCGCTGCACGATGCCATCGGGGCCATCGACACGCGGTGCGTCAGCCGGCGGCTGCGCCGCAACCGACACGGCGCTGACCACGGCAACGATTAGCGATACCAACCATCTCACGGCCGACCCCCTACTGTCTCTGACTGACGTTCATCAAGTAATTGAGCGACGCTCGTTGCTTCATCACTTCGACGCCGAGCTTGTTCTCCGTTTCTTTTAGACTGCGGCCGATGGTTCTCAGCTCTGCCTGGCGCCTCGCGTTGAGCTCGGCGATCGTCTCGCCAACGCGCAGCGCCAGCTCGTTCTGCTGCCGACGCTCGCTTTCACCGATGAGCACGCGCACACGGCGGAGGATTTCCGAATCGTTCGCCGCGGGACGCACCGCCACGGCCGCCGGCGGCACGGCCCGCATTTCCGCGCGCAGCTGCTGCTCGAGCGCCGCCAGATCGGATTGCCACGGGACGTAGGTCCCCGGGGTCCCCGGGGTCCCCGGGGTCCCCGGCGCCCCCGCGCGCTGCGCGACGGAATCGGACGGAGGCGCGGTTGACCCACGGGACCAGCCGGTTCGGACCGTCAGCCCGTTGTGGTCGTATCGCACCTCGAGATTGGCGATGCCCGCCGACACACCCAGGAACAAGAGCGCGGCGGCAACCTGCGCCCAGACGGGCACATCGCGCCACCACGGTGTGTGTTCAGCGGGGGAAGACCGGATTGCACCGGACTGACCGGCAGCCGCCGCGTGGACGAAGCCAGGTTCCGGAGGCGCCCATTGTGCGAGTTGCGTGCGCACGCGGCTGAGCGCTCCGAGGTCGCTACGGCAGCGTTCGCACGTGGCGAGATGTTCCTCGAACGTCCCACGGATGACCGGATCGATGTCGTTGTAGAGATAAGCGATGAGTGTTTCTTCGCGATCGCGCGACAGATTGCACTGGATTTGAGTCATGGTCTCAAATTCTCAACGCGGGTCCTTTCGGCCCGGCCGATTGTCTGGCCAGCTCACGCCGCAGAACGGTGAGCCCTTGGTACAACCGGGTTTTCACGGTACTCAACGGGCAGCCCACCAGATCGGCGATTTCCTGGAAGGTCAGCCCGTGATACTCCTTCAGCACGATGGCGGTCCGCTGCTCTTCCGGCAGCAGCGTCATCGCCCGCTCGACCGCTCGTGAGAGGTCCTTGCGTGCGACGAGATCCTCGATCGACTCCGACGGCTCCGCCTCGGCCGCCAGTTCCATGAGATCCACGCCCTCCGGCGCCTGAACGACGGGTGCCCGCCGTTCGCGGCGGACCCAGTCGCGACACAGATTCAAAGCGATCCGGTACAGCCAGGATGAGAACTTCGCCTGCCCACGAAACCCCGGGAGCGCGCGAAATGCGCGCAGGAACGTTTCCTGGCACACGTCTCGCGCCTCCTCTTCGCGACCGATCGTGCGGTACGCAAGGGCGAAGATGGGGCGCTCCCATCGCAGTACAAGCTCGTTGAAACTGTCGGCGTCGCCGCCGATCGACCGGGCGACGAGCTCTTCGTCCGTCCACGTCATGCGGAGCGCGGAAGGGCCTCTCTCTCTCAAACCATTAAGACGGCAGTCGGACACCGGCGGCCGGGAATCGGGTGCGGAAGCCCGAATTATACCGCGCTGCTGCCTAAGATCCGGCCCGTGTACCAGTTAAGCGGAGCGTTGAGCCGGCCGCCAGTGGTGCTGGTTGTGCAAATCGCAGTACAATGACCGTCCGCTCGTTCCGGCACCTGCGACGAACCACGAGTTGATGGCCCGAGAACCCAGGCGGCGGCCCAGCCGCCCACCTTCCGCCGCGAGCCCGGCGAGCGGCACCAGCACGGCGCAGCCGCCGCTCATGTCGCTCCTGGCCCACACGACCAGGCCGAGCGACCTGCTCCCGCATCTCCATCAGCATGCGATCGAGGTGACCGGCGGGTCGTCTACGCTGCTGTTCCAGTACAACCCCCGCAACGGCATGCTGCAGGCGACGTCGGCGTTCGGTCTCGACGAACTGCGCACCGATCCGTGGCAGCCGTCGCTCGCCGAAGCGGCACTGCTCGACCACGCTTTCGAGCGGCGAATGCCGGTGTCCGTGACCGACGGCGATCGGCTGATGCCCGATCTGGCAAGCCGCCTCAAC
>QHWF01000375.1:3559-12918 GCA_003222455.1 Acidobacteriota bacterium | reverse complement strand
AGGCGTGGCATCAGGTCGTCGGGCCCGAGCGTTTCGTCGGCGATCACGTTGATGGCGAGGCGGAGCTCCCTGATCCGGGCCGCTTCGAGCGACAGGCCCGCCGCCTGCTTGTGCCCGCCGAAGCGGAGGAACAGCGACGCACACCGTTCCAGCGCGCCGAGCATGTCGAAACAGGAAATGCTCCGGCACGAACCGTGCGCGATGTCGCCCTCGATCGAGAGGACGATGGCCGGACGGTGAAACGCGTCGACGAGTTTCGAGGCAACGATCCCGATCACGCCACGATGCCATCCCTCGCCGGCAACGACCAGCACCGATCGGGCGCCGACGTCGGGATCGGTGGTGACGATTTTCCTGGCCGCCGCGAGGATCTCGGCTTCCTCCGCCTGCCGGCGGATGTTCTCGCTGTCGAGCATCATCGCGAGCTGCCGGACTTCCTCGGCCATCCCCTCGTCGGCCGCCAGCAGCAAGCGGGTCGCCAGATCCGGAGAGCTCATGCGGCCGGCCGCGTTGACCCGCGGCGCCAGCAGAAACGCGATGTGATAGCTGTCGATAATCTTGCCCCGCAATCCCGAAACGTCCAGCAGCGATCGCAAGCCAATCTTGTGCGGGCCGCGGGAGAGCAAATCGAGACCGAGCTTGGCAATCACCCGGTTCTCCCCCACCAGCGGCACCACGTCGGCGAGCGTCCCAATCGCCGCCACCTTGATGAATCCGGGCAGCCAGCTCTCGCGCCCCGCACGGCGGCAGAGCGCCTGCACCAGCTTGAGCGCCACACCGACACCCGCCAGATACTTGTCGGGGTACGCGCAATCGTGGCGCTTGGGATTGATGACCGCGAAGGCCGGCGGCAGGACGGCGTCGGGCTCGTGATGATCCGTGATGATGAGATCGATTCCCACGTCGCGCGCGCGCCGGGCGGCGTCGGCGCCGCGGATGCCGCAGTCCACCGACACGATCAGGTGAACACCGTCGTCTTTCAGCCGATCGATCGCCGCCGGCTGCAGACCGTAGCCGTCGCGCAGGCGTTCGGGGATGAAGTGCACGACGTCCGCGCCGAGCAGCTCCAGCGCACGCCGCAGGATGACCGTGGACGTGACGCCGTCCACATCGTAGTCTCCATGGATCGCGATGCGTTCCTTCGCCGCGATCGCCGCCATGATGCGGTCCACCGCAATCCGCATGTCGGCGAGCAGCAGCGGATCGTGGAGATGATCGAGCACCGGATTCAGGAACCGCAGCGCCGTCTCGGGATCGTCGAGGCCGCGCAGGCAGAGCAGGCGCGCAACCACCGGCGGAAGATTGAGCGCACTGGCCAGGTGATCGGCGGCGGCCGGATCGCAGGCGAGGGTGTCCCAGCGGGGGGCGATCGTCATCATGCGCGGTACAGCCTGTGCTTCCAGGAGTAATCATCGACAAGGACACAAAGGATACAAAGGACACAAAGGATCGGCCGTGTAGGACCCGGAACAACGATACAGACGATCGGTCCACCGGGTGCCCGAACACCGATTAGGATCTGCCCTCGATGCCGGCAAAGAGCGAGGCGAATCGACGTTACATGAGACCGAACGAGGCGAGTCATGCTGTGATCGGCTGCGCCCTGAAGGTTCACAGCGCCCTCGGGCCGGGGATGCTTGAAAGCACCATTGGTGCCTGCTTGTTCTACGAACTGACCACGTGTGGCTTGCATGTTCAACACCAGGTGCGGCTGCCAGTCCTGTACAAAGGCGTGCAACGGCCAAACGCATATCGAGTCGATTTCATCATCGAAAAGTGCCTCGTCGTCGAAGTGAAATGCGTGGAGAAACTGCTGCCGGTGCACAAGGCGCAGGTGCTCGCGTACCTGAAGCTCACTGGACTCAAGCTCGGGCTCCTGTTGAACTTCAACGTTCCGCATCTGCGTCAAGGAATCAAACGGGTGATCAACGGTCCAGAGTCTGAGCTTTGACAAGATCGATCCGCGGTGTCCTTGGTGTCCTTTGTGGTGAATGAGCGGTCGACCACCGAACTGAAATGATTGGGAAGCATCAGCACGTATGCGTATCAACTACCCTCGTCAACGCTGCGGAATCCCGCCTCTGATCAGGATCGAACCTTTGTGTTCTTTTGTACCCTTTGTGTCCTTGATACCCGTGGTGTCCTTCAACTCCCCTCATCCACGAAATCAATCCCCACTCTCCCCATTCCCCTGAACTTCTGATACCGCGCCGCCAGGCGCGCCTCTCCGTCAAGCGCGCTCACCTCGCGCAGCACGCGCACCACCACCTCGTCCACCAGCGCGGCCGCGGCGGCGGGATCGTTGTGCGCGCCACCGACCGGCTCCCTGATGATCTCGTCGATGATGCCCGCCTTCTGCAGGTCGGGCGCGGTCAGCTTCAGCGCGTCGGCCGCGGCGATCTTCTGCGCCGCGTCGCGCCACAGAATCGCCGCGCAGCCTTCCGGCGGAATCACGCTGTAGATCGCGAACTCCTGCATCAGCACGCGATCGCCGACGGCGATCCCGAGCGCCCCGCCGCTGCCTCCCTCGCCGCTCACGATGACGACGATCGGTGTGTCGAGCATCATCATGTCGCGCAGGTTCACCGCGATCGCTTCGGCGACGCCGCGCTCCTCCGATTCGATTCCCGGGAACGCCGCCGGCGTGTCGACGAAGACGACGATCGGGCGCCGGAACTTTTCCGCGAGTCGCATGGCGCGGAGCGCCTTGCGATAGCCCTCGGGCCGCGCGTAGCCGAAATTCCGGTAGATCTTGTCTTTCGTGTCGCCGCCCTTGACGTGCCCGACCACCATCACCGGCTCGCCGTGGTAATCGGCAAAGCCGGCCATCATCGCATGGTCGTCCGCATAGCGGCGATCGCCGTGGATCTCGGTGAACCCGGTGAACAACCGCGCGATGTAATCGGTCAGCCCCGGACGACTCGGATGGCGAGCCACCAGGACGCGCTGCCACGGCGTCAGCGACCGATACAGATTGCGCCGCACCGTGTCGATGCGCCGCCGTAACGAGTCGATCTGGCGATCGAGCGCGTCCGTGTGCGGCTGGACGGTGAGCGCTTCGATCTCCTTCAGGATCGCTGCAATCGGCTCTTCGAAGTCGAGGATCTCAGTCGACATCGCGCTCCATCGTCACGGTGTCATCACGACGTTCCTTCGTCATCAGCCCCGCTCTAGCGAAATCACCACAGAGGACGCGGAGGTCAAATCCTGCACGTCGATCGTCGACTGCGCTCAGGTCGCCCCGAGTTTCGTCGAGGGGTGAAAGCCAAGTGGTGGAGTTTTATCTCTCAGAGGCGCTCCTGATATCAGGTCACCGCAGCTCCACCGATCCAGCGCCCACCAGTTGCTCCACTTCCGCAATGAGCGTCGGCGACGGCCGGACGCGAACCTGCGCACCGGCGTCGACTTTCACGCGGAGCCGGTGGGGCGGCTCGCCGGTCTCGACCTCGAATGACACTTTTCGATCGCCCCGGTGACGGGAGAAGATCCACCCGCTCCCGAACGCTGTCGAGTGGCGCGATCTCCGCCGCCAGAATGCGCGTCGTCTCCTCGTCCCGTTCGAGCTTGCCCCGGACCAGGACGAGCGTGCCGGTCTCGATCAGCCCGGCGGCGCGCTGGTACGCTTCGGGGAATGCGACGATCTCGACGCTCCCCTGCGCGTCTTCGAGCGTGAAGACGGCCATCCGATCGCCCTTCCTGGTCTTGAGCGGGCGGCACGCGGCGATGATGCCGCCGACGCTGGTATCGGGCTCGATCGGCTTCGGACCGGCCGGCCCCCAGCCATTGTCACGTGCGGCGCCGGGCTGGGCGTCGGCCAGGTCGCCGATCGGTTTCGCGCCGAGGTCGCGCAGCGCCGCCGCATAGCGATCCACCGGATGGCCGCTCCAGTACAGGCCCAGGGTTTCCTTCTCGAACGCGAGCTGCTCGGATTCGGTCCACGGCGTCGCGTCGGGCAGCTGCAGCTGACCGGCCACCCGTCCGCCGCCGCCGGCGTCCGGCGCCGCGTCGTCGAACATCGACCCGAACAGCTGCGCCTGCCCCTGCTCGCGATCGCGCTGCGCCCGCGCGCCGTATTCGCACGCCGCATCGACCGCGGCCAGCAGACGCGGACGCAGCGCCACCGTCGGCAGCGCCTGGTACGGCGAGCCCTTGCCCAACGAGTCGAGCACGCCCGCCCTGATCAGGCTCTCGAACACGCGTTTGTTGACGAGGCGCAAATCGAGCTCCTCGCACAGCGCGACGAGCGATGTGATGCGCCCTCGCTTTTCCCGCACCTCGAGCAGCGACTGAATCGCCCCTTCGCCGACGTTCTTGATCGCCACGAGTCCGTAGCGCACGCCCTTCCCGGGCTCCACCGTGAACCGGAGCTGGCTGTCGTTGACGTCCGGCGCCAGGACCGGGATGCCGCGATCGCGGCACTCGCCGAGATACAAGGCCAGTTTGTCGGTGTTCTGCGCCTCGATCGTCAGCAGCGCCGCGGCAAAGTGCCACGGGTAGTTCGCCTTGAGATACGCCGTCTGATAGGCGAGGCAGGCGTACGCGGTCGAGTGCGCCTTCGGAAACCCATATCCGGCGAAATGTTCCATCAGATCGAAGATCTGGCCGGCCTTCTTCTCGTTGACGCTCTGGTCCTTCGCCCCCGCCACGAATTTCGCGCGCTGGGCCTGCATCACATCGGCCTTCTTCTTGCCCATCGCCTTGCGCAGGATGTCGGCCTCCCCGAGCGTGAAGCGGCCCAGTTCCCGCGCGATCCGCATCACCTGTTCCTGATAGGCGATCACGCCGTAGGTCTCGCGGAGAATCGGTTCGAGCTGCGGGAGCTCGTACTTCACTTCGGTTTTCCCCTGCTTGCGCGCGATGAAGTCGTCCACCATCCCGCTGCGCAGCGGCCCGGGTCGATACAGCGCGTTGAGGGCAATCAGATCCTCGAGCGTCTGCGGCCTGGCTTTGCGCAGGATGTCGCGCATCCCGCTCGATTCAAACTGAAAGATCCCGTAGGTCTGGCCCTCCTGGAAAATCTGATAGGTCCTCGCATCGTCGAGCGGCACCCGATCCATGTCGAGCCGCTCGCCGGTCGTCCGCTCGATCTCGGCGATGCAATCGGCAATGAGCGTCAGCGTGCTGAGGCCGAGAAAGTCCATCTTGAGCAGGCCGACCCGCTCGATTTCCTTCATCGACCACTGGGTCACGATTTCGTCGTGTGTGCCTTTGTACAGCGGCGCAAATTCGGTGATCGCCTGCGGGGCGATGACCACGCCCGCGGCATGCACCGAGGCGTGCCGCGTCATCCCTTCGAGGCGTTTCGCGACGCTCAGGAGCTCCTTCACCTTCGGATCGGTCTGCTCCATCTGGCGGAGAGCGTCGTTCTCCTCGAGCGCCTTCTCGAGCGTCATGTCGAGCGCCGCCGGAATCTGCTTGGCGACCTTGTCGACGTCGGCGTACGGCATCTCGAGCACGCGGCCGACGTCGCGGACCACCGCTTTGGCTTTCATCGTGCCGAACGTAATGATCTGCGCGACGTTCTCCCGTCCGTATTTGCGCGTGACGTATTCAATCACTTCGCCGCGCCGGCGCTCGCAGAAGTCGATGTCGATATCGGGCAGCGACACGCGCTCCGGATTCAGGAAGCGCTCGAAGATCAGGTTGAAGTCGATGGGGTCGACATCGGTGATCCGCAGGCTGTACGCGACCAGACTGCCTGCCGCCGATCCGCGGCCCGGGCCGACCGGGATGCCCTGCTCGCGGGCATAGCGGATGAAGTCCCACACGATCAGGAAGTACCCCGAGTACTTCATCTGCTTGATCATCTCGATCTCGTACGAGAGGCGCGGCTCGTACTGATCGATCCCGTGGCGGAGCGTGCCGGCCTGGCGCAGCTGTTCGAGCCGCGGCAGTCGTTCGGCAAATCCTCGCCGCACCACGTGCTCGAAATAGCCATCGACGGTGAACCCGTCGGGCACGTCGAAGTTCGGCAGGTAGTTCTCGCCTTCGGCCAGCACGACGTTGCACCGCTCGGCGATCCGGACCGTGTTCGCGAGCGCGTCGGGAAAATCCGTGAATGCGGCCGCCATTTCCTCGGCGCTCTTCAGAAAGAACTGACGCGCCTCGTAGCGCAACCGCTTCGGGTCGCTGAACGCCTTGCCGGTGCCGATGCAGAGCAGAATGTCGTGCGGATGCGCGTCGCTGTCGCGGAGGTAGTGCACATCGTTCGTGCACACGAGGCCCAGCCCAAGGTCGCGCGCGATCGAGGGAATCCCGCCGTTCACGATGCGCTGTTCGTCGATCCCGTGCCACTGCATCTCGAGAAAGAAATTCCGGGACCCGAGAATGTCCCTGTACGTCGCGGCCGCCTCGCGGGCTCTCTTCGGCTGTTGATGTGACAGGCCCTCGGCCACTTCGCCTTTGAGACAGCTGCTCAGGCCGATCAGCCCGCCGGAGTGTCGCGCCAGCAGTTCTTTGTCGATGCGCGGCTTGTAGTAGAACCCTTCGGTATAGCCGGCCGACACGAGCTTGATCAGGTTATGGAACCCCTCGTTTGTTTCCGCGAGCAGGACGAGATGATTCGCCGTCTCACCCGGATTGCCGTTTTTCGCCCGTCGATCGCCCGGGGCCACGTAGACTTCGCAGCCGAGAATCGGCTTCACGCCGTGTTGCCGGGCGTGATCGTGGAAAATCACGGACGAGAACAGGTTCCCGTGCTCGGTGACGGCCAGGGCCGGCATCTTCAGCTTCGCCGCCTGGTCGAGCACCTCGTCGATACGGCATGCGCCGTCGAGCAGCGAAAACTCCGTGTGCAGGTGCAGGTGAACGAATTCAGGCAAGTTCAGTTTCCAAAGGACACAAAGGATACAAAGGACACCAAGGTGAAGCCCAGCCGGGTTCGTAGCGATCGGTTGATATGTCGGCCGCGCATCATTTCCACTCAGAGCTCCGGGGTACCGGGTACCAGCAATCACATCATGATGAATAAACGACACACAGAAAACGGTACGGCCGTCCCTTTGTGTCCTTTGTACCCTTTGTGTCCTCTGCGTTGTTCTTATTCCCACTCAATTGTCGACGGCGGCTTCGAGCTGATGTCGTAGACAATGCGGTTGATGCCCTTGACTTCGTTCACGATGCGCGAGGAAACGCGCGCGAGGAGATCGTGCGGCAGGCGCGCCCAGTCGGCGGTCATGCCGTCACGGCTTTCCACCGCTCGAATCGCGGCCGTGTATTCGTACGTCCGCTCGTCACCCATCACGCCGACGCTCTGCACCGGCAACAGCACCGCGAAGCTTTGCCAGAGCCGCGCGTACCAGCTATCGCGCCGCATTTCTTCAGCGACAATCGCATCGGCCAGCCGCAGGAGTCGCAGGCGCTCGGCTGTCACCTCACCGAGGATCCGGACGGCAAGGCCGGGCCCGGGGAACGGCTGGCGCACGACAAATTCCTCGTCGAGCCCGAGTTCCCGGCCGACAACGCGCACTTCGTCCTTGAACAACTCGCGCAGCGGCTCCACCAGCTGCATCCGCATCCGCGCCGGCAGCCCGCCGACATTGTGATGGCTTTTGATCACGGCCGACTGACCCACGATCGCGACCGACTCAATCACGTCCGGGTACAACGTCCCTTGCGCCAGGAAGTCGACCTGGCCCAGCTTCGCCGCTTCCGTCTCGAACACGTCGATGAACGTAGCGCCGATGATTTTTCGCTTCGTCTCCGGATCGACGATACCGGTCAGCCGGTCGAGAAACAGCGTCGATGCATCGACAAAGACGACGGGCAGATGCAGCCGCTCGAACCGTTTACGGATCTGGCTCGCTTCGTTCAATCGCAACAGGCCGTTGTCGACGAAAATGCACGTCAACTGCTCGGAAACGGCGCGATGGAGAATCAGCGCCGCGACCGTCGAGTCGACGCCGCCGCTCAACGCGCAGACAATGCGCCCGCTCCCCACCTGGCGCCGAATCCTCGCGGTGGCCTCGTCCACGAAGGCTGCCATCGTCCAGTCGCCGGTGCAGCCGCAGATGCCGAAGGCGAAATTCCGCAGGATCTCGAGGCCCCGTTCCGTGTGGACCACCTCAGGGTGGAACAGAATCGCGTACAGGCCGCGGCGCGGATCCGACATCGCCGCGATCGGCGCATTCGCACTGGTGGCGACCACTGCGAACCCACTCGGCGCCGCCACGACGAAATCGCCATGACTCGCCCAGACCCGAATCTCGTCCGGCACGTCCACAAACAAGGCGTCCGCATCGGCCACCGCAACGCCTTTCCGCGCTTCGCGCCCGTCGTCGCATTTCGCAGGATCGCGTTTCCCCAGGATGGACACGGTTGCGTGGCCGAACTCGCGCTGCGCCGCCGGCGCGACCCGACCGCCGAGCGCATCCGCCATCAACTGCATGCCGTAACAGATGCCGAGCACGGGGACGCCCAGCTCGTACACGCGCGGGTCGCATTTCGGCGCTCCTGGTTCGGAGACGCTCTTCGGGCCACCCGATAAGATGATCCCGACCGGTTGTCGCTGGCGGATCGCGTCGGCCGGCGTGTCCGGCGACCACACTTCCGAGTACACCGACAACTCACGCAGGCGGCGGGCGATGAGTTGTGTGTACTGCGACCCGAAATCGAGAACGATGATGGCCTGGTGAGACACGAAACGGAACCTGACCTCGTCGAGACGCCTGAAGGTTGACGGTATTATACCGGTGTTGACCACCATATGTTGTAGGTCGCTTGTGATCATCGCCGTCTGTTGGGCTGGCGTTCTTGCGGCCGAATCGAAGTCGGAAGCGCCGGACGCGCTCTTCCCGGTTCGGAGCGTCTGGACGCTCGCGCTCAACAATCCACTGACGGTGCCGCCGGCGTACGACGCGACGCACGCCTTCTTCTCCATCGCCTCCGACCGGATCGTCGCATACGACCGGACGACCGGGACACAGAAGTGGATCGTTTCTGCGCAACCGCAGTTCGAGCCGAGCACCGGCAACGGGCTGCTGATCTTCGCGGAACCCGACGGCCTGACCGCTCTGGACGGCGAGACCGGTTCGCTGGCGTGGAAATTGCCCCTCGCCGACAAGCCGGCACAGCGTCCTGTCTGGGACAATGGCTGGCTCGTTGTCGCGACGATGGACGGAAGCGTGCACGCGTTTCGCGCGTCGGACGGGCACCATATCTGGTCCCACGAGATCGGGTCGCCCGCGCACGCTCCGCCCGCACTGGCCGCCGACCGCGTGTATGTGGCCACGACCAGCGGGCGGGTCGTCGCACTGCGCGTCGAAACCGGCGCCCCCGAATGGGAACGGAGGCTCGGTGGCACACCCAACGACATCCTCGCGCTCGACGATCGCCTCTTCGTTGGCGCGACGGACAACTTC
>QHWF01000375.1:0-3510 GCA_003222455.1 Acidobacteriota bacterium | reverse complement strand
TTCGTCGCGCTGGACAATATTCTCCGCGCGCTGAATCAGATCAGCGGCAACCAGCATTGGATGCGCCCGCTACCCTTCAGGCCGGGCAGCGGGCCCGTGAAGGCGGGCCGCACGCTCGTCGTGGCCGGTCAAGCACCAACGTTGCGTGGATACAACGTCGCCGATGGGACGGCTGCCGGCGAAATACAGACGCCCCCTGAACCCGCCGCGCCGCCGCACGTCTTCGTCGACAGTGAAACCAGATTGCCCTTGTTGCTGTACCTGACCCGCGAGCTCGACAAAGGCGCCACCGCGACGCTCATCACCCGAAGCCTCGAACCGACGACCACACCGATCGCGCCGCTGCCAAACGTGATCGCTGTCTCACCCACGGCTGCATCCGAAAAATGAGCAGAGTCCCCGAGGCCGACCCACGTGTCGGCCCCTCGGCATGACAGACGGGATTTTTCACCAGCCGGTATTGCGATCGCGCTAAGACGGCTTCTAATGCCGAAAACTTGTCTCAATCGCACGGACGTCGGTTTTAGAAGATGTCCAGGCGGACGCATCACGATCAGAAACGATAAATGGCCCCGAACTGGAACTGCCGGCCCGGATACGCGTTGCTCGTCGGTCTGCCGAAATTGACGTTCCCGATGATGCCGGTGTAGCCGTCCGCCGTGAAGTTCGTGTTGTTGAGCAGGTTGAACACGTCGGCTCGGACCTCGAGGCGGTCATGACCTGGCAGCGCGAACGTGCGCGTGACGGTGAGGTCCGCGTACCTGACCGCGGCGCTGCGCGCCGTGTTCCGCCCTTCAGGAGTCGTCGCATTGCACGTCCGCGCCGCCACGCAGTACACCTGGGTCGTGCCGGTCAGGTCCTGCGCGTAGCGGATACTGTAGGGATTCCCGCTCTGCGCGTGCACGACGGCGCTGACGCGCCATCCCTCGAGCGCGACCCCGCGTCCCGGCACGTTCCACGTCGCCGACGCGACGAAGTTGTGCGGCGTGTTCGACGCCGAGTCCGCGTGATCGAGCTCCGGGTCGGAGCTGTCCTCGGGAATCTCCCAGTGATTCAGCCGATCCTCGGCGTCGGAGAACGTATACGAGAGCGAGACCAACAGCGGATCGGTCCGCTGCTGGAGGCCGAAGCGGACGCCCTGGTACCACGTCCGCCCTTCGTTCGTGAGGACCTCGATGCGCCGGAATCCATTTGGAGCCGGCCTGATTGGCCGTGTCAGGTCGGCTTGTGCGGAGGTCCGCAACACGCGGCCGCCGCCGGCGATGATCTCGGCCTTCGAGATCGGCGTCGGATAGTTGGTGTCGAGGAAGCCGTGCTTGTGGCTGCGGTTCACGTTGAAATCGACGGATGCGCTCGTGCGCGAGCCGAGCTGCCGCTGCAGGCCGAGACTGTATTGCCACGCGAACTCGTTCTCGAGGTCGGGCGAGATCTCCTGGATGTTGCGCGCCGGGAGCACGGCGCCCGGCGGGAAGCCGGGCAGCGTGTTCGGAAACACCGGAAATGCCGGGTCGCTCGGCGGCAGCGCGAGTGTCACGATGCCGTTCCGGCCGAGCACCGCACCCTTGACGATGGTGAAGATCGGGTTCTGCTGCGTGAAACGCCCGGCGCCGCCGTGCACGGACCACCGCTGATCGCCGCGCGGATCCCAGTTGAAGCCGACGCGCGGATCGAAGTTGTTCTTGTCGACCGGGGCGGGCCAGTCCGGGATGTCGTGCACGACCTCGACGTCGTAGCGAAGACCGTAGTTGAGCGTCAGGTTGTGGGCGACGCGCCAGTCGTCCTGCACGAAGCTGCTGAAGACCCACGCCTTCGGGTAGATGACATCCTGGCCGGGCACGAGCGCGAACGCCTGCGTGAACAGATTCGGCGTCGGTGCGACCGCCGGTCCACCGGCAAAGTTGTAGATGCCATTCTGATTGGGCAGGTAGCGCTGCGTCGTCACGTCGTAGGTGACACCGCCCCCGATCTTGTACGAGTGTGCGCCGCGCCACAGCGACAGCGTATCGGAAACATCCCACGTGTCTTCCGGGATGACGCCCCAGGTGCCCGTCGCGACGCCGCCCGAGACCGAGTAGCCGGTGCGGAAGAACTGCACGCAGTCGCATTTCGCCGCGCGGAGATCGTAGTAGCGGGACCACTGTCCGCGGACCTCGTTCAGCAAACGGTCGGAGACGACCGACGTCAACGTGTTTTGGATCGTGTCGACGTTGTTCGTCCAGATGTAGCCGGTGCCGGGCAGTTGCAGGCCGCCTTGCTCGTTGTCCTGTTTCCACCGCACCATGTTGTAGCGGCTGGCCAGCGATTGCGACGGCGAGAAACGGTAGTCGACCCGACCGTGCCCCTGATCCTAGTCGGCCGGCGTCGGGATGATCGTCCCCGGCGCTTCCGGCGACGTCACCGACACCTGGCTGCGCTCGCGGCGCCGCTCGTAGCTGCCGAAGAAGAACGCGCGATCGCGGACGATGGGACCACCCACGTTGCCGCCGAACTGCTGTTGGTTGAACGGCACCTTCTGCGTGGCGAGCGGCGGAATCGCGTCGAGATCGCCCGGCCGGACCACCAGCAGCGCGGCGCCCGCGTAGGTGTTGCTGCCGCTCTTGGTGATCATGTTCATCACGCCCGCCGAGTGCCCGCCGAACTCGGCCGAGAACTGGTTGGTGATGATTTGCACCTGGCTCACCGTTTCGAGCGCGAACCCCGCCGAGCCGCGCTGGGGCGCGCGCTGCAGCGTCAGCCATTTCGAGAAGTTGCTCGTGCCGTCGACGTAGGTGCCGAAGTTCCACACATCGCCGCCGCCGACATACAGCCCGTTGGTGCCGGGGGCGCGGGCGACGACATTCGAGTCCAGCGTCAGCAGTCGGAAGTAGTTGCGCTCGGCCACGGGCAGCGTCGTGAGGTCACGGCTCTCGATTGTCTTGGTCACTTCCGGGCTCGTCGTCTGGACGACAGGCGTGTCGCCGGTGACGGTCACGGTCTCCTGCACGGCCGATAGCTTGAGCGTCACGTTCAGTACCACACGCTGCCCGGCATTGAAGGTCAGGTGTTCGCGGCGCTCGCTGGCAAATCCTGCCAGCGCCGTCCGCAACACGTACTCTCCGGCGGGCGGAACCGAGGCGAACACGTAGCGACCGTTCGCATCCGTCGCAGTCTCGCGCGTGAGCCCGGTCGCGACGTTCTGTAACGTCACCGTGGCGCCAGGCAGGACGCCCTGCTGCGCGTCCATGACGACGCCTTCGAGGTCGAACGTGGGCTTCTGAGCGGCCGCCGGGGCGGCGAAGGCCAGGGCGAGGCCGGCCAGAATGCAAACACGACAGGCGTGCGCGCGCTTCAGAGTCATACCGGCCTCCACCCGAGTCGACGACTGCAGCAGGTCGACGAATCATACGCCTTTCGCGCGTGCGCAGTCGCGTGCCGGAATGAGGACCCCGACGCCTCACGCGCAGCTGTAAACGATCTCGAGCCGGATCGGGTGCGTGTTTGACATCGAACAGGTGATACTGTTCGGCGTGC
>QHWF01000976.1 GCA_003222455.1 Acidobacteriota bacterium | reverse complement strand
CGAACACCTCGATGGCGTCGCCGCGATTGACGCTCGTGGCGGACGCGTAGCCTTCGATCTCGCGTTCGAGTGCGGGGTTCGTGAGCTCCCAGTCGGCATTGGACGCCTTCTGGTTTTCGATCACGATTGGATTGAGTCCCGGCGCATGCGCAACCGGCGGCTCGAACGACGCGATGATGAACAACAGCAGCACTGGCACACTGCTATTATCACTTCACGTGACTCACGAAGCGTTGATGACGGAAGCCCTGGAGCTGGCGCGGCGGGCGCGCGATGCCAGCGAAGTCCCCATCGGCGCCATCGTCGCGATCGGTGACGCGATCGTGGGCCGCGGCTTCAATCAACCGCTTTCGGCACGCGATCCCACGGCGCATGCGGAAATCGTGGCCATTCGCGCCGCCGCGAGACACGTCGGCAACTATCGGCTGACCGGTGCGACCCTCTGCGTCACAGTCGAGCCCTGTCTCATGTGCGTCGGCGCGCTGGTCCACGCGCGAATCGGGACGCTCGTCTTCGGCGCCACAGAACCGAGAATGGGCGCGGTCACGTCAACCGTGCGCGGCGGCGAGCTTCCCGGTCACAATCACCGGTTCGAAATCGTCTCAGGAATCCTCGAGGGTGAGTGCAGAGCGTTGATGCAGGAATTCTTCAAGGAGAGACGGTTTAGTCGTTAGTCGTTAGTCGACCCCCAACGCCCAATGACCAACGACCAACGACCATCACGGTCCTTGGGTGCGAGGCGTGGCGCTGGTCGCTTGGGTGGTCCCGTTGGCTGGACGGCTCACGAGGAGCGCACCCGACGACACCACCAGATCCGGCATCTGATCGCCATTCACATCGGTCGTGGTGAGCGATCTGACGGAAGCGCGAAACCGATCATCCAGCGGATTGCCCGGGTCGCCGAGCGCGATCGACGATGCAGCGCCGAACGTAGCGTCGGTGTTACCCGCCAGGATGGACACCGTGTCCGAGTCATTCGATCCTGCCGCGGCCGCCTGCAACAACGGATGACGACCGGTTGGCTGTGGCCACATCGAGGACACCGTCGCGCGTGAAGTCGCCAACGACGATCTGCCAGGGTCCTGGCGGCACCTCGTACTGAACCGGTTGTGCGAAGGTTCCATCGCCGCGGCCGAGCAACACGTACACGAAGCCGTCGGTGAACTGTGTCTCGCCGTCGCCGCCCCCGGCTGCTGCGACCACGAGGTCCACCTTGCCGTCGCGGTTGAGATCGGCGGCGGCCACATCGTTGGCGGCTCGATCCAACGGCATGTCGGTGGCGGTGAACAACAATCCGCCCTGGTTCAAAAAGATCGAGATCGAGTGAGCGGTGCGGTTCGCGACGACGAGGTCCTTTTTGCCGTCGCCGTTGACGTCGGCGACCACTCCGTCGTTCGGAGCCGTCCCGGTGACGAGCTCGACCGCTGGCCCGAACGTGAAGTTGCCCTGTCCCGGATAGACCGCGCTGGTGCCCGAGTCGACCCCGACTACCAGATCGATCTTGCCGTCACCGTCGATGTCATCGGGAAGCGCGAACGTGACGTTCGGTACCGCGACGTTGGGAAACGCGCCGTTCGACTCCGCAGGAGTGGCCTGCGCCGCGCCTGACTGCGCAGTGGTCGATCGCGCACTGGTCTGCTGTGCACTGCTCGCCGGCGTACCGCTCGTCGGCGTGCCGCTTGCGGCGGTCGTCGTGGTGCCGCTCGCTGGCGTAGCGCTCGATGGAACAACGCTCGACCGCGCACTGGTCGGCTGCGTAGTGCTCGATTGCGCACCGGCGGGCTGCGCCACGGGGTATGCGGCTATGAACGTGCCATCGCCCTTGCCCTGCAGAACGAGCACCTGATTATCCGGGCGAGTGACGACAACGAGATCGCTTTTCTTGTCGGCATTGAAATCGCCGGCACCGAGCACGTCACCGGAGATCCACGACTGAATCGGTGCTCTGAACGTGCCGTTCCCAACGCCGAGCATCACCACAACCGGTCCGGGCGCGGCTGATGCCGCGTTGCTGCTCGGGATGACGGTGCTGCCGGAGAGCGACGTGTTGCTCGCGACCGGCGCAACCGTGCCCGATGGGACGTTGTTGACGGGCGATGCGGCGTTGCCGGCCGGCGTCACGACGGTGCTTACCGCGCTGGCACCGGCGGCAGGCGGGACCGTGCTG
>QHWF01000374.1 GCA_003222455.1 Acidobacteriota bacterium | reverse complement strand
TCCGGTCCTGGGGATGTTCACACCGCGCAGCGCCGCATGGTTCCGAACGTTGTCCGGCGTGTCGCCGTGCGGCGTCGACCACATCAGCTCGCCCTTGTCCATGTTGATGCCGACGACCACACCGTACGGCGGCTTCACGATATTCAACCCCTGTACGGTCGCGCCAAAACCGCCGCCTCCGCCTCCACCTCCAGCCGCCGCTCCTCCGCGGCCGCCGCCAGTCGCGCCTGCCGCGGCGCCCGCCGTGTTGGTCGCCGGTGCCGGAGGTGCTGCCGGCGGCGTCGCCGGCCGCAACGGTGCGTCGGCTGCCTCGCCTTCGCCGCCTCCGACAATCGGACGGAACTGCTGGCCCGCGGTCCCCATCACGTAATCAAGATCGGAGAATTCCTTCGGTGGGGCAACCAGACCGAGCGGGGCAATGCACGCGTTGCACGCGTGCGTGAAGAAGGCGTGCATCTCGGGGTCGTATGCCGATCCCGGCCAGTTCACGCCGCCGCTGAGCGTCCCCGCGGTCAACGCGGCAAGAGGACCTTCCGCCTTGCTGACCAGCGGCGGCAGGAACACCGGGCCGAGCCGATAGCGCTTCGCGACGTCGAGCGCCTGCGCCTTGATTTCCGGCGTGAAGTCGACGAGATCGTTTTCCATTACGCCGTTGCGCGAGTACGCCGGCGGCCTGGTCGGGAACGGTTGCGTCGGGCTCGTTTTTTCCCCGGGCACATCGGTTTGCGGGACCGGACGCTCCTCGATCGGCCATACCGGTTTGCCGGTGATTCGATCGAACACATACAGGAGGCCTTGCTTCGTTGCCTGGGCAACTGCCTTGACGGGTTTGCCGTCGACGGTGATGTCCATCAGCAGCGGAGCCGCCGGCATGTCGAAGTCCCAGATCGGGTGATGCACGATCTGGTAGTGCCACTTCCGCTGGCCGGTCTTGAGATCGACACACACGAGGCTGTCGCCGAACAGGTTGTTGCCGGGTCGATGACCGCCGTACAGGTCCGACGTCGGATCTTCGACCGGCAGATAAACCAGACCCGCCTCTTCGTCCACGGTGATCTGTGACCACACGCCGGTGTTTCCGTTGATCGCCCACGACTCTTTTTCCCAGGTGTCGTTGCCAAATTCGCCCGGACGCGGAATCGTGTGGAAGGTCCAGAGCAGCCTGCCGGTCCTGACGTCCCACGCACGGATGAGGCCTTTGGTGTTGTTGTGCGATTTGACCGTGAGCCCTTCGCGGAACGACGAGCCGACGATCACCACGTCCTTCGCAACCGTCGGCGTCGAGTGAAGGCCGATTTCCCCGGTCTCGAGGTCGATCTGCTCGCCCTTGCCGACGACCGCTCCGATCTTCATGTCGACCACGCCGTCCTTGCCGAACGAACTGACCCGCGCGCCGCTTTTCGCATTGAGCGCGACGAGACGGTAACCGGTGGTGACATACAGGACGCGCTCGTCGCCCTTGCCGTCCGTCCAGTACGACAAGCCGCGGCCCGACAACTGGCGAGGCGCGTTCACGGCGCGCGCGCCTTCGCGTTCGGCATGCACCCAGATCAGCTCGCCGCTTTTCGCGTCGAGTGCCACGACGGAGCGACGGGTCCCGCCGGTCGCGTACACGACGCCCTTCACCATCAGCGGCGTTCCTTCGAGCTTGTACTCGGGCCGCGTCCCGAGATTGTCGGTCTTGAATCGCCAGGCGACTTCGAGCTGATTGAAATTGCGGGCGTTGATCTGGTCGAGCGGCGAGTACCGCGACCCCCTGACGTCGGCCGTGTAATGGGTCCACTCGCCAGTTCTGGTACTGGGCAGTCCTGGCGGCGCAGTCTGACCCGCCAGCCGCGCGCCTGATTCGATCAAACCGATGGCGGCGACGAGCGTCACCGGCGCCAATACCGATCGACGAACGCTTCGTGTCATCTTTGGGCTCCCCAAGGCAGTTACCACGGTGGACGCGGAGCTCCGTGGTGGGATTGTCATTCTCGGACATTTCTCTAGAGGCAAATCGGCTCTCGGCTCAGGGCTCTGGGCTTTGGGCTCAGGGCTCTGGGCTCCAGGCGTGGCCTGCTGAAACGATTTTCTGAGCAGGTCCAAAGCCGAAGGCCATGAGCCTAAAGCCTAAAGCCTGCAGGCTGCGCATTTCAGCAGCCTGCTACAGAGCCAGCATGATATCGCGGCGGCCGAGCCGGCGTCCGGAGAAATCAACCCACATACCCGCTGAGCACCGGCGGCATGGGTCGGCCCGCCAGCGCCGTCGCGACCTCCGCGGCGATGGATGTCGAAATCTCGGCGAGGGGACGCATGAACTCGCCCTCGAGCGCCGCGAGCGGCACACCGTCACGATAGACCACACGATTCGAGCCGACGGCGCGGATGCGGTCGCCGGCCGTGACGATTCCCGCGAGATTCAGCGGATCGGCCGCGCTGAGCGTGACGAGACGGCCCCCAGGCGGCGTGCGGCGTATTTCGCGCAGACGCCCGACCACGTCGGGCAGCGCAAACTGCTCGCCCGACATGCCGGCGACGAACCGTCCGCCCCGGATTTCACCGCGCGCTTCGAGCCGGCGATACACGCGGGCGAGCTCGCGCCACGGGGCGACCGTCACCTCGCGCGTCAGGACGCGCCGGAACACGATACCGTAGCGACCGAGCAGCGCGCGCGCCTGGATCTCAATCGCTCGGTCGGAGTCGGGGCCCGTGTGGTCCGGGCGGCCGCCACCCACGCGCTTCCGATCGATGCGATCGTTGCCGCCTTCGCCCGAGCCTTCCGTCGAGGCGGTCAGGAATGCCCAATGCGTTGACGGCCCAACCGCAGACCAGCGCCCCGCGGCCCCGTGCCGTCTGGCCGGTTCGAGAATCGCGCGGAGGCCGGCGAAACCGTCCGACGTGATCAGCCCGGCAGACACCAAATCGGCAATCGCTGCCCGCAGTTTGCCATCGTCCAGGCCCGTCGCCGTGGCGAGCTCGTGGAAGAACAGCGCACCGCGCGCGTGAAGCGTTTCGAGAACCGCGATCGCGTGGGTCTTCGGCACGGACGGCGCGCCAGCCGGCCGGAAGGCATCGAGCCGTTCGGGGGTCCAGGCGCCGGCCAACCAGGCGGATTCGTGCTCGCGCAGGAACAGGGCAATGGGTGTTGTCGAGACGAGACCCGACTCGGCGTTCGGCGCCGACAGCCGTGCCCACCCGATCTCGCCGGTGAGGCACAACGTGTCGAGCAGCGAGTGATCGTAGCGATCCATTCGCGCCGGCAGGACAGAACGCTCCCACGCGGCGGCCGCGAGTTCGAATCCGTCGAGCACCGCGATGACCGAGCGCAGACCATCGACGCCGCTCAACCGCGCCGGCCGATCGACGTGCTGCCATGCGAACAGAAATCGCATGTAGACGGCCGGCGTCACCGGTTCGATCTCGGCGCGCAGCCGGTTCAGCGTGTAGCGATGAATCCGCGCCAGGAGTCGCCGATCGCACCACTGCAGCGGAACCGGTTGCCGCGCGTCGCCGGTCGCGAATCCTGGCAGACGGCGGCCCTCTGCGGCCTTTTCCGCTTTGACGTGTCTCGTCTCGAAATTCCCTCGAAGAACGACGCCCTCCGATTCAAGTGCGACCAGAGCGGTCTCGGCGTCCGCCTCGGACACCGCGAGTGACTGCGCGATTGCCTCGGTGGTGGTCGGACCCAGGATCGTGAGCCGGCCGCGGAGGAGCTCCACGAGCGCCTCGTCACGCGTCCAGACGCGAGCCGTTCGCGAGCCCGGCGCCTGGATCGGCGGATCGACCTCCATGGCTGGATGCAGTGCAAGAAACTCGGGCAGACGTTCGGCGGCGACCAGAATCGGCGCAGGTTCGGCCGACCGATTGGGCACTCGCACGCGCGCGGCGCGTTTCCCGCCAACGAGCTCGGTCAACAGATCCGTCTCGATGGGCGCCTCGTCCCCGGTCAAGTAGCCCGTCGTCAAGAGCGCGTCGTGCAGTTCGTCGGCGTTCCTGGGATCGGGACGCGCTTCGTCGCGAACGCGATCGATCGCTGCCTGGTCGAGCGCGCCGAGATGACCGGCGCCCGACGGTTCGGCGACGCGTCGTGTGTACACGGCCTGCGTGCGACGCTCTTCGAGCGGCGCATCATCGAGGAACGAATAGGGTCTGGCGTTCAGGATCTCGTGCGCCAGCGGCGAGGGTTCGGGCGTATCGCGCGAGACGAGCGTCAACTCGCCTCGATGAATCCGCGCGAGGATCTCGGCAAGCGCGTCGAAGTCCATCGCTTCCTCGAGGCAATCGCGCACGGTCTGGTTGACCAGCGGATGATCGGGAATCGTGCGGTCGCCGGGGATGTTCTCGAGGCACGCGGCCGCGTCGGGGAAGACGGCCGCCATCAGATCGTCTGCCTGCATGCGCTGCAGTTGCGGCGGGACCTTACGGCCCTTGCGGTTTCGTGGAACGGCCAGGGAAATGGTGGTGTTCCAGCGCCAGCGCGTCTGGAACACCGGCGCCTCGAGGAACGCCTGCACGAGCACGTCGCGGGCCGTCGCCGGATGCAGATACCGGAACACGTCGGACAGCGGAAACGAATGCTGGGGCCCCAGCGAGAGCAGCAGGGCATCTTCACTGGCTGCGGCTTGCAGCTCGAAATTGAATTGACGGCAGAAGCGTTTCCGCAGCGCGAGACCCCACGCCTTGTTCACGCGGCTGCCGAACGGAGCGTGCAGCACGAGCTGCATCCCGCCGGATTCGTCGAAGAACCGCTCGAGCACGAGCGTGTGTTGCGTCGGAATGACGCCGAGCGCGCGACGGGTTTCGGCGAGGTACGAAACGATTTGCTCGGCTGCGGAATGGGGGATGCCCGTTTCGTCGACCAGCCATTGCTGGGCAGGCCTGAAGGCCTGCGCTACGGCAGTCAGGTCGTTCGCAGTGCTGGCGGCGGAGCTGTTCATGCCTGCCGCGAGCGTCGGCAACGCAACATCGGTATTGGCGTCGACGCGCGGTTCGAGCACCGGCGGCGCCACGTCGGTAGCGCAGGCTTTCAGGCCTGCCTCGAGCAGCCGATCGATGTCGGCTCGGAGATCGCTGACGGCACGCGAGAGCTCGTCGCTCCGCGCGGGCGCTTCGCCGAACCAGAACGGAATCGTCGGCGGCGCGCCTTTGGCGTCGGCCACGCGGACGATGCCCGTCCCGACCTGGAGCACGCGCCACGAGCTGTTGCCCAGCTGGAAGATGTCGCCGGCGGCACTCTCGATCGCGAAATCCTCGTTCAACGTCCCGATGAACGTCTCGTCCGGGTCGAGGACCACGCGGTAGTCGGCGACTTCGGGAATGGCGCCGCCCGACGTGATGGCGAGCAGCCGTGCGCCTCGACGGCCGCGCACGCGCCCGTTGATCTCGTCGCGATGGACGAGCGCGCCTTGCCGCCCGCGCCTGGTGGCGAAACCCTCGGCCGTCATCGCCAGCACGGCGTCGAAGTCGCGGCGGCGGAGGTCGCGATAGGGCCACGCGCGCCGCGCCAGCGCGAACAGCTCGTCTTCGCCGTAGTCGCGGCAGGCCACCTCGGCGACGATCTGCTGGGCGAGCACGTCGAGCGGTGCGTCGTGTGACACGATGCTGTCCAGTTCGCCGCGGCGCACCGACCGGAGCATCGCCGCGCATTCGACAAGGTCGTCGCGCGACATCGGAAACACACGCCCTTTCGGCAGGCCGGAGATGCTGTGACCCGATCGGCCGACGCGCTGCAGCAGCGTCGCAATGCGATGGGGCGACCCGATCTGACAGACCAGATCCACGTGGCCGATGTCGAAATGCTTTCAGCCGTCCGTCTTTCAGGCGGGTCTCGGCATCGAGCCGCTTCTCCTTCGACAGGCTGCCGTGATGCGCCGTCACCGCCTGGTCGCCGAGGCGATCGGTCAGATGCCGCGCGAGCCTCTCGGCCAGCCGGCGCGTGTTCACGAACACCAGCGTGGTCTGGTGTGCCTCGATCAGCTGTGTCAGGCGGTCGTAGTATTCCTCCCAGACTTCATGCGACATCACGGCTTCGAGCGGCGACCGCGGGATTTCGATGTCCAGATCGATCCTGCGATAATGACCCTGATCGACAATCTGCACGGGCCGCGCGCTGACGATGCGCTCTGCAGCAGCGGCGGGTTCGGCCGCACTCGCCGACAGATCTCGTCGTTCCTGCAGCGGGTCCGACTGGATGGTGCATGCGTTCGCAGCGGCGCCGGCGAGGAAACGTCCAACTTCTTCGATTGGCTTCTGCGTCGCGGACAAGCCGATCCGAACCAGCGGTGCCGGCACCACCTGTTGCAGCCGTTCGAGCGTGAGGGCGAGGTGCGCGCCGCGTCTCGTGCCGATCACGGCATGAATTTCGTCGACGATGACCGTGTGCGCGGTACGCAGCATCTCGCGGCTTCGTTCCGCGGTGAGCAGCAGGTACAACGACTCGGGGGTCGTGACCAGAATGTGCGGCGGCGTCCGTAGCATGGCCGCGCGTTCGGTTTGGGTGGTGTCGCCGGTCCGGACCGCGGCCGTGATGCGCGGCGCCTGAACGCCGGCGCCGTCCGCGAGCGCACGGATGCCGCGGCGAGGTTCGGCCAGGTTCTTGTGGATGTCGGCGCTCAGGGCCTTGAGGGGCGAGACATAGAGCACGCGGACCTCGTCCGGCAGCGTACGAGTAAGGCCTTCCTGGAACAGATCGTCGAGCGCGGTGAGAAATGCCGCGAGGGTCTTGCCCGATCCGGTTGGCGCGGCAATGAGCGTGTGCTGCCGATTGCGGATCGACGCCCAGCCGCGACGCTGCGCGTCGGTCGGCGTCCCGATCGCGTTCGTGAACCACTCGGCGACCAGCGGATGAAAGGCGAACATTTGAATTTGGAATCAGGAATTTGGAATTTGGAATTCGTGATTGAGATTCACTATAACTCAGGCTCGAAGCCCGTGATGCGAGGGGACCGGATCCAAGCCCTTAGCTCCCTGGTCATCACGATCAACGCAGAACTCGCGGAACTCGCAGAGCAAACCGGTTGTGTTCTGCGAGTTCTGCGGTTTCTGCGTTGTACGTCGTGTCGTGTGGCGGCGTCGGTTGGCGGACACGCTCCTGCGCGGAGGCGATCCGATGAGTGACAGTCCTGCGACGAAAATCGAACGTGAGGTCGCGAGCTGGCCCGGCGTGAGTGTCGAGCCGCACCGGTTTGGCGGTGTGGAATTTCGTGTGGGTCGCCGTGAGCTTGGTCACCTGCACGGCAGCTGGCTCGCCGATCTGCCGTTTCCGACCAGAATTCGAGAGGAACTTGTCACGGCGGGAAAGGCGGAGCCGCACCACGTTCTCCCGAAGAGCGGCTGGGTGAGCCGTCGTATTGCCGGCCACCACGATGTTGGCGCCGTCGTCGAGTTGTTCCGGCTGAACTACGAACGCGCGTGGACGCGTGGAAAGGATGACTCAGCGGTTGAGGCCGCTGCTACTAGCTCGTCGGTAAAGTGAACGCTGGCAGCGAGCTTGAACGTCTGAGGCTGACTGGTCCGTCTCAGAAGTACGGGCGCCAGACACCGCCGTGCTTGCGAGAGAGGCCGCCTGGAGGGAGGCAGTCATGCGCGCGATTATCCGCGTGTTCCTCGTTCTGCTCCTGCTCGTGTTGGTCGGCGTTCTTACACTCGACTATTGGACTCGCGGGTCGGTGCGTGCGGTACGCACGGAGCATCCATCGGAAGGCGTCGCCACATCCGGATCGATCGACGCGGCGAAGGCGCGCGCGCGCGGCGCGGAGGTCGGCGAGAAGGCCGTAATCGCGGCGCAACGGATGAAGGAAACCGTGGGCGAGGCGGCGCTCACGACGAAGATCAAAGCGAAGATGGCCCTTGACGACAGCGTCAAGGCGCGGGCGATTGACGTGACGACAAACGGGTCGACGGTGACGGTGAGCGGGACGGTCCGATCGGCGTCAGAGCGTGAGCGGGCGGTGGCCCTCGCGCGCGAGACCGCCGGCATCACCCAGGTCGTCGATCGCCTGCAGATTCGTCAATAGACACGCGGCCGCGAAGAACGAAGGCCGAGATGCGGAACGAAGCCGAGGACCTGGACGATGAGAACTACTGGCAGACCGTCGAGGCCTACATCTCTCACCATACGAACAGCAGGTTCAGTCACAGCATCTGCCCGACCTGTTACGAGACGGTCGTCGAACCGCAGTTCGATGATGCGGAAAGCGAATGAGCGGTAAATCTGGCGCGTACACTGAATAGAGCAGCTCTTTACAAACCCAGTGCTCGATCAGCCACGCAATGCCAGAATGGGATCCGTTCGTGTCGCCCGCAAGGCCGGCACGATACACGCCATAAGCGAGGCCAAGACAATCACGACCAGCGCG
>QHWF01000373.1 GCA_003222455.1 Acidobacteriota bacterium | reverse complement strand
ATTCGACGCGGCCCTGCAGAGTGATCCGTCGTACGTAGAGGCGCTGGACGCCCTCGGGTTCGCGTTGGAAGCGCTCGGCGACGACGCGGCCGCCGTCGCGGCCTATGAGAAGACGATCGCGCTGAACGAGGCGCGCCACGGCGCCTTCGCCTCGGGTCACGTGAACCTGAGCGCCTATTACAACCGGACGGGCAATCCGGAGAAAGCGCTCGACTATGCCCGGCAAGCGCTCGAGCTCGATCCCAGGTCCGATCGGGCGTGGTTTCAGACGGCGAAAGCCGACGAGCGCCTCGGTCGCGTCGACGAAGCGGTCAAGGCGGTGAACCAGGCCATCTCGCTGAATTCACGGGCGTCCTCCTACTACTACGTGCTTGCCGGCCTCTACCGGCACCTCGGCAAACTGGAAGAAAGCCGAAAAGCGCTGGAGTCGTTCACGCGGCTCGAACGGGAAACCAACGACCTCGAAAAGATGCGCCGCGACGGCGTCGCGACACCGCCCGGGCGCAAGCGTGAGTAAGAGTGTGTCTGAGAAATGACAAATCCCACCACGGAGGACAGGAGGAAAAACCCTGTTGCCTTCAGGATTGAACCTCCGCGTCCTCCGCGTCCTCTGTGGTATGCGTAGCAATCGCGTCGGTCTACCGTCACGTCGGGCCTTCTTGCATCTCCTGAGCGGGGCGGCCGCAGCCTTGTGGCCTGCTACTCGAGTCCGTCAGGTGCGGGCGGCACAGTCGCCGATTGCGCCGTCGCGTCAAGGTTCTGCGGAGCCGGGCGGCCTCGGCGCAGGCGGTCCGGTTGTGTTCACGGATGTCACCGCCGCCGCCGGCCTGATGCGGGCCAGGAATGTCTCGGGCGCTCCGGAGAACAAGCAATTCCTGCTGGAGGAGATGGGCGGCGGCGCGGCCTTGTTCGACTACGACAACGACGGCTGGCTCGACATCTTTCTGGTGAATGGCAGCAGTTTCGATCCGAAAGTGCGCGACGCCAGACCGACCAGTTTTCTGTTTCATAACAACCGCGACGGAACGTTCACCGATGTCACGGAACGGGCCCGGTTACTGCATTCAGGCTGGGGCCAGGGATGTTGTGTCGGCGATTACGACAACGACGGCTTCGACGATCTGTTCGTCACCTACTGGGGCCGGAACGTGCTCTATCACAACAACGGTGACGGCACGTTTACCGACGTCTCGGAACAGGCCGGAGTCGCTGGATCCGGAACGTGCTGGGGCGCGGGCTGCTGCTTTCTGGATTACGACCGCGACGGCCATCTCGATCTGTTCGTCGCCAACTATGTGAATTTCGATCCGGCGACGGCGCCGCGGCCCGGTCAGTCGGCCTACTGTCGCTACAACGACATTCCGGTTCCGTGTGGACCACTGGGATTCGCCGGCGGCACGAATATCCTCTATCGCAACCGCGGCGACGGCACATTCGCCGACGTGTCGGAAGCGTCGGGGATCGCTCGCCCGCGCGGGCCTTCGTCGATGGTCTTCGTCAGCAGTAACTGGCAGCCGTCGGGATCGTACGGCATGGGAGCGGCGGCAGCCGATTTCGACAACGACGGATGGCCCGACATCTACGTCGCCTGCGACAGTGCGCCGAGTCTGCTCTATCGCAATAATCACGACGGGACGTTCCGGGAGATCGCCGTTCCGGCCGGATGCGCGCTCGACGAGAATGGCGTCGCGCTCGCCGGCATGGGTGCCGGCATCGGCGATTACGACGCCGACGGCTGGCTGGATATCGTGCGGACGAACTTCTCCGAGCAAGTGACGACGCTTTACCGGAACCACGGCGGCCTTTTCGAGGATGCCAGCATCGGGGCCGGCCTCGGCGTCAACCGGAAGTATCTGGGCTTCGGCGTCGACTTCTTCGACTTCGACAACGACGGCTGGATGGATATCTTCATCGCCAACGGTCACGTCTACGCGCAGATCGCGAACCGGAAACTGCACCTCACGTACCGGCAGCCGAAGGTTCTCTACCGCAATGGCGGCAACGGCCGCTTGTGCGGAGAACCTCGGCCGGGGGTGCGCCTTCGGCGATTTCGACAACGACGGCGACGTGGACGTCATCGTGAACAACCTCGACGGACCGCCCACGCTGCTGCGCAACGACGGCGGGAACAGGAATACCGCCATCCTGATCAAGTGCGCCGGTACGCGCTCGAACCGCTCGGCCATCGGGACGCGCGTGAAAGTCACCAGCGGCGGCCACAGCCAGATCGCCGAGGTGATGAGCGGCTCGAGTTACTATTCGCAGAACGACTTCCGCCTCCACTTCGGATTGGGCCGCGCCACCGCCGCCGACATCGTCGAGCTCGCTTCGGGATCTCGCCGCCAATCACCTCTTCGTGATTGAGGAAACGAAGGGAATCGTCAACAGTCGCAGGCTCGGATCGAGATAACGGAGGCCATCGAGGCCACGGAGAAGACAACGAAGATCACGGAGAGAACGGTATCAACACAGAGAAACAGAGCAACGGAGGTACAACGGAGAAATCAATTGGTTTTCTCTGTTTCGTCTCCGTTCCTCCGTTTCTCTGTGTGTTGCCGTTTCCTCCGTCTCCTCTGCTTCCCCGTGTTCATCATCGCGGCAGCGTCTCCTGAGGCGCCGTTCACTGATGTCACGACGGCCGTCGGGATCGACTTCAAACACGAAAACTCGGCCACGTCGTCGAAGTACCTGGTGGAAACGATGGGCGGCGGCGTCGCGATGCTCGATTACGACCGCGACGGGCGCCTGGATCTCTTCTTCACGAACGGTGCGAACATCGGCGATCCCATGCCGGATGGCAAGCTGCCCGACAAGTCCGACCGGAAATTCTGGAACCGGCTGTACCGGCAGAGGGAGGATGGGACGTTCGTGGATGTGACGGAACAGGCTGGTCTCACCGGCATGCCGCAGAACTACTACGGCATGGGCGTAGCGGTGGGAGACTACGATAACGACGGCTTTGAAGATCTGTACGTCACCAATTACGGCGCCAACACGTTGTACCACAACAACCGGAACGGCACGTTCACCGACGTGACCAGAGCCGCCGGAGTCGTTCGACGAGGACAACGACGGCAGGCTCGATCTGTTCGTGACCCGATACGTGAAGTGGAGCTTTCAGAACAACAGGTATTGCGGGGAAAAGAAGCCCGGGCTCCGTGCCTACTGTCACCCCGACAACTACGACGGGATCGCCAACATCCTGTATCACAACAACGGCGACGGCACGTTCACCGATGCATCCTCGAAGGCCGGAGTCGCCAACTCCAGCGGCAAGGGACTCGGGCTGTCATTCGCCGATTACGACGATGACGGGTTCATGGACGTGTACGTGGCGAACGACTCCGTGCAGTCGTTCCTGTATCACAACAACGGAAATGGCACGTTCAGCGAAGTCGGTCTGCTGGCAGGCGTCGGGTTCAACGAGGACGGGAAGACGTTTGCGGGAATGGGCGTGGACTTCACGGACTACGATAACGACGGTCATCCCGATCTCTTCGTCACCGACCTCTCCAACGAGCGGTACAGGCTGTTCCGCCACAATGGCGACGGCAGCTTTCGAGATGTGACCAACACGTCTGGTGTCGGCGGCGCCACACTGGCCTTTTCCGGCTGGAGCGCACGGTTCTTCGATTATGACAACGACGGATGGAAAGACATTTTCGCCGCACAAGGGCACGTGATGGACACCATCGAACAGACGTCGCCCAATCTGAGATACCTCCAGCCTTTGCTCCTGTTGCGGAATGAATCCACTCGCTTCGTCAGAGTGACTGCGGGAGACGTCTTTCAAGCCGACTGGGCCGGCCGCGGCGCCGCATTCGGGGACCTCGACAATGACGGCGACATCGACGTGGTGGTGAGCAATGTCGGCCAGAAGGCTGTCGTGCTCAGAAACGACGGCGGGAATCGGAGGAACTGGCTCGCGATACAGACGAACGGAAGTACATCGAATCGGGACGGGATCGGGTGCCGCGTGAAGGTCGTCTCGGCGTCCGGACTGAGTCAGTACTTCACGGTCAATACCGCTGTCGGGTACCTCTCCGCCAGCGACAAACGGCTCATCGTCGGACTCGACCGCGACTCCATGGCGAAGCTGGTCGAGATCCGATGGCCTTCCGGAGTGGTTCAGAAATTCGAGAACGTGAAGGCACGAGAAGTGTTGGTGGCGAACGAGCCTCGACCTAGGAGCGTGTCTGAGAAACAAGAACACGCTCCTAGCTCGAACGAGCGAAGTCGGGGCCGATGATCACCCGTCGTAGATTGCTCGCACTCCTGGCGTGCTCGGCCACGCCAGGAGTGACCGCCCTGGGTGCGGTTCGAGCGGCGGAGAACCCGTTCGGTCAGGGCATCTCGTCGCGCGGCGTACGGCCGCAGCCCCGCGGCAAGCCGTCCGGTCGTCCTTTTCTGGCACGCTTCACAGACATCGCCACCCAAGCAGGTCTCACGCATCCGATTGTCTACGGCGATGTGGACGCGAAGCGCTTCATCATCGAGGTGGTCGGGTGCGGCGTGGCCTTTCTCGATTACGACAACGACGGCTGGCTCGACCTGCTTGTGCTGAGCGGCACTCGACTCGAACAGGCGCCGCCGGGTACGACGAACCGGCTGTACAAGAACAATCGTGACGGCACGTTCACCGACGTGACCGACCGGGCCGGGCTGACACGCACCGGCTGGGCGTCGGCCGTGACCGTCGGCGATTACGACAACGATGGTTTCGACGACCTGTTCATCACCTGCTACGGGTCCAACGTCCTGTACCACAACAACGGTGATGGCACCTTTACCGATGTGACGGACAAAGCCGGTCTCCACCAGATTGCCGTCCGCTACGGTTCCGGCTGCACGTGGATCGATTTCGATCGCGACGGGCACCTCGACCTCTTCGTCGCGACGTATCTCGACACCACACTGGAAAAACTCCCCAAGCCCGGCGCCAGTGCGGATTGCAGTTGGAAGGGCGTTCCCGTGAACTGCGGTCCTCGCGGCCTGCCTCCCGGGTTCGTCCAGTTGTTCCGCAACAATGGCGACGGGACGTTCACCGACGTGAGCCGGAAATCGGGCGTCGCCGCGGCGTCGGGCTCGTATCCGATGACCGCAGTGGCCGCGGACCTCGACAACGACGGCTGGCCCGACATCTACGTCGCGTGCGATTCCACGCCGAGCTGGCTCTTTCGCAACCAGCACGATGGCACGTTTCGCCAGGAAGGCCTCGAGCGCGGCGTGGCGCTGAGCGAAGACGGACTGGAACAGGCGGGCATGGGCGTCGCGATCGGTGACTACGATCTCGACGGGAACCTGGATATTTTCAAAACGCACTTTGCCGACGATACGAACGTTCTGTACCGCAACGACGGGAAAGGGTACTTCAACGATGTCACCGTTCGCGCCGGGATTGGCGTGGAAACGCGATACGTGGGATGGGGGACCGGTGTGGTCGATCTGGACAACGACGGCTTCCCCGACGTGTTCGTGGTCACTGGCAGCGTATATCCCGAAGTGGAGCGGAAGGTTCCAGCCTACCCTTTTCGAACACCGCGACTCGTCTTCCGCAACCTCGGCGACGGCAGGTTCGAGGAGCTCATTGACGAAGCGGGATCCGGCGTGGCCGCGGTGCACACCAGCCGCGGCTGCGCCTTCGGCGATTTCGACAACGACGGCGACATGGACATCCTGGTGATGAACATGAACGAGCCGCCGTCGCTGCTGCGCAACGACGTGTCAGGCACCGGTCATTGGCTGAAAGTGCTGCTCGTCGGCAGCAAATCGAACCGCAGTGCGATCGGCGCGCGGGTGATCGCGCGGTATGGAAGCCGCACGCAGGCGCAGGAGGTGATGGCTCAGTCGAGTTTCTACTCCGCCAACGATCGCCGCCTGCACTTCGGACTGGGCGCCGCAAGCCTGGCGGATCTCACAATCCGCTGGCCCGACGGCGCCACAGAGAAGATTCCCGGTGTTGAGACCGATCAGCTCGTCGTGATTCGTGAAGGGGCGGGGATTTTCCGCAAAGAGAAATTCAGAGTATCGAATCCCTAGCCGACGAGCGCGTGCCAGCCAACGAAATGCCACCACCGAAATGCAACCGCGCAGTCACGAAGACACGAAGAACGCACGAAGAATTCATTAATAGGGTTTCTTCGTGGTTTCGTGTCTTCGTGGCAAGAAATGTAGCAACCACCAAGGATGCTGAGATTTTGAAATTCGTTCACGCATTCCAAATTCCGAATTCCAAATTCATTGCTGCGGCGCCGTCGCCTTCGCCGGCGGTTCGACAATGCTCGACCAGAAGCCGATCATCATCTCTTCCCAGGTTTGATCGCCCCACTTCACGTCCTTCGACGGATCCGGGTTCGACTTGTTGCCCGCGGAGTTGTCATAGTGAGCGATCACTTCCATCTTCGTGCCTGCCGGAATCGTTTTCGGCGTCGCGAGCTCGTACGTGATCTGCCAGTTGAAGTCGTACTTCGGCACCGAGAGCAGCGTCTCGGATGTGCCGTCCGGATAATGCGCGATGTAGGTCATGTCCTTGCCGCGGACGTGCATGTGCGGCGTCAGCGACGTCAGGAGCGTGTCCTTCTCGATCATCCGCGTCGCAGTCACCTCGTGATTGCCGTCATTCGCCGGAATGACGAAGCGGGGATTCAGCGCCATACCACCGACCGCGAGCCTGGTTGGTGGCTCTTTCGCGTAGACGACGCCGACCACCGTGCGGTCCGTCGCCGCCGTGCCGTTCGTCGTGTAATGGATCTGCAGCACGATATCCGAGTTGCCGCGGAGCAGCCGCGACACACCGGGCGCAAACACGACGCCGGGCTTGTTCGGCGTCACACCGCCGATGTTCGTCGGACCGAGCGCGCCGCCCGGACTCGGCGGGCGGCCGACCGGCTGTGTAAACGCCAGCACGTGGTGCACGTGAGCGCGCGTGCCCGGATGGATTTCAATCGCCTGGATCCATTTGTCTTCAGTCAGGTTCGTCGGCACCTTGAAATACTTGTACGGGATCTCGCCGGTCGCTGGAATCTCGAACTCTTCGTCCATCGTGAACACGGCGTCCGGCGTCCCAATCGACCAGCCTTCAGCGAACATCGGCGCCGGCGGCAGGTCTGCAGCCTCGCCTTTCGGCGCACCGGCGTCGACCCACGCAACGATCGTGTCGATTTCATTCTGCGACAGACGGGGATCGTTCTTGAACGATCCGTACGCCGGATCGGCGCCCCACGGCGGCATCTGTCGCGAGGTGGTTTTCTGCTTGATCGACTTCGCCCACGGCCGCGCCGATTCGTACGTCAGCAGCGACATCGGGGCGAACATCGTCGGACGATGGCATTCGGCGCAGCGCTTGTAAAAGATCGGCGCCACGTCTTTCGTGAACGTCACCTCGGTTTGCGGTTCCGCTGCAGCCAGTGACGGCGCCGCCACCAATGCCGCCAGCAACGTGGCACATCCCCATCGTCCCATGTCAGTGGCTCCTTGTTCGCACGCCGATTCTCAATCCGTAAAGCCGAGCTAGCAGTTTAAACCAAACCTTACTTCGTGGCGAGACTTACCTTGACGCGCCCGGGTTCGGTGTTGTCGAACCGGGCCGAAACCGCGTGCCCGTCGAGGATCCGGCGCGCCCGGGTCAGATCCAGGGCGCCATCCCATTTCGCGATCACCATGGTTGCGACGGCATTTCCGATCAAATTCGTAATCGCCCGCGCCTCGGACATGAATCGATCGACGCCGAGCAGCAGGGTCAGCCCGGCCACCGGAATCGCCGGAAAAGCGGACAGGGTGGCGGCCAGCGTGATGAAACCGCTGCCGGTCACGGCCGCGGCGCCCTTCGACGTCAGCAGCAGAACGCCCAGGATCCCCAGTTCCTGCCCGATGGTCAGGTGCACGTCGCTCGCCTGCGCCACGAAGATCGCCGCCATCGTCATGTAAATCGATGTGCCGTCGAGGTTGAAGGAGTAGCCGGTCGGCACGACGAGCCCGACGACCGGCTTCGCGCACCCGAGATGTTCCATCTTCGCCATGATGCGCGGCAGCGCCGATTCCGACGACGAGGTCCCGAGCACGATCAGGATTTCCTCTCCGATATATCTCAGGAACTTGAGAATGTTGAAGCCGGTCAGCGCCGCAATCGAGCCAAGGACCACGAGCACGAACAGGCCGCAGGTGATGTACACGCCGGCCATCAATTTGCCGAGCGACACGAGTGAGCCGATCCCGTACCGTCCGACCGTGAACGCCATCGCCCCGAAGGCGCCAACCGGCGCCAGCCGCATGATCAGGCCGATCACGTCGAACAGTGTGTCGGACGTCAGGGCGATGACTTCCGTCACGCGCGACACGCGCGGGCCCAGCCGAAGCAACGCCAATCCGAACAACACCGAGAACAGCAGCACGGGCAGGACGTCGCCGCGCGCGAAGGCGCCGACCACGGTGTCGGGAATCACGCCGAGCAGAAAATCGACGGTGCTGAGATGCTGCGATGCCGTGGTGTATTGGGAAACCAAGCTCACGTCCGCAGTCGCCGGGTCGAACCCGATGCCCGCGCCCGGCCGCAGCAGCGTCACGACAACGAGTCCAATCACCAGCGCGATGGTCGAGACGACCTCGAAGTAGACGAGCGCGCGCAAGCCGATGCGCCCCACGTCTTTCATCGCGCCCATGTGTGCGATGCCAACGACGACGGTCGTGAAAACGATCGGGGCGATCATCATCTTCACGAGCTTGATGAAACCGTCGCCGAGCGGCTTCATCGCCGCGGCTCGTTCAGGCGAGACGAACCCGACAACGACCCCGAGCGCGATGCCGACCAGAACCTGGAAGTAGAGGCTCGTATAGAGTGGCTTCCGCGGCGCGCTCGTCATTCGCTCAGGCAACCTGGAAAACGTCACGATCGAACGCAGAGATCCAGCCTTCGCTCGACGGGACTCGATCGAGCTACGG
>QHWF01000372.1 GCA_003222455.1 Acidobacteriota bacterium | reverse complement strand
CGGCTGAACCCGCATCGAGTGTGGCCACTCGCAGCAGGCGCCCGGTGGTCGGGCAGGGAATCTGCGCCGGGCTGAGGGGATGCCGCGATACGCGGGGTTGACCATCGAGGTTGGCATGCCAGCAAAACAGGCCATGATAAAGATCCGTGCGGTTAGCGATCGGTTCCTGAAACTGCATGGCGCAACGGATGCTAGCATACGGTCGAGGTGAACCGCAATACAGATGGGACGGCCGGCGACGCGCGTGCTACTCTGAATTGTCCAGATTTTCTGCGCGAAAGTGGCGGAACTGGCAGACGCGCCGGACTTAGGATCCGGTGGCTGGAAGGCCATGGGGGTTCGAGTCCCCCCTTTCGCATCCTTCGACTACGCTCAGGATTGCCCCGAGCGAAGTCGACGGGCACCATTCGAGTCGGCCTTGATGTTGCCGAGGCCTCGTTCAAGGTTGGCCGGGTGAATCAACGCGAAGACTGCATGAAAACCGAATTCGTGGATGTGAACGAGACACGGAAGAACGTTCGCGTCGAAATTCCGACCGACGTCGTGAACGCCGAAATCGATCGGATCGCGCGCGATTATTCGAGGAAGGCCCGCATTCCGGGCTTCCGGCCCGGCAAGGCGCCGGCCCGCGTCGTCAAGCAGCGATACAAGGATCAGATCCTGCACGACGTTGCACACGACCTGATTCCCCGCGCAGTTGATGATGCGCTGCGCGAACGGGGCGTCGAGCCGGTGGACACCCCTGACGTCCGCAACGTGACCATCGAAGAGGGGCAGCCGTTGACCTTCACCGCGTCGTTCGACACGGTGCCGACGTTCGACCCCGGCGATTTGTCGACGATTTCGCTGCGGCGGTCCCGCGTCGCCATCGACGAGGATGCGGTGAACGCCGCCTTGCAGCGTCTGCGCCAGCGCGCAGGGCGCTTTGAGCCGGTCGAGGACCGCGGCATCGATCACGGCGATACGGCCGTGCTCGACCTCGAACGTCAGGATGCGGGCGCGGACCGACAGTCGCATCGCGATGTGAGCATCGAACTCGGCGCGACAGCGAATCCGCCTGGCTTCGACGAGCAGCTCCTCGGCTTGACCGTGGGCACGACCAAATCCTTCACTGTTCATTACCCGCCGGACTACCCGATTGGGGAGCTGGCGAACACCGACGTTTCGTATACAGTCACGGTTAAAGGGGTGAAGCGCCGCGTGCTCCCGGAGCTCGACGATGAGTTCGCGAAGGATCTCGGCGAGTTCGACACGCTCGACGCGCTGCGGGCCCGGGTACGCGAAGATCTGGAGCACGAAGCGCGGCTCGCGGCCGATCGCGATGTCCGGGCGGAGCTCATGAAGCAGCTGTCGGCCCGCCTGCCATTCGAGGTGCCGGCATCGCTCGTGGACCGGGAAATCGAGCGGCGGATCGAAGAGTTCGCACGACGACTGCAGGATCAGCAGGTGGACCCGCGCCAGGCAGGCATCGACTGGAAGGCGTTCCGCGAGAGCCAGCGGGACGCCGCACGGGAAGCGGTCGGCGCGGCGCTCGTCCTGGACGAAGTCACGCGGCGGGAACAGTTGATGGTCACCGACGAGGAGGTCGATCAGGAAGTCGGCCGGTACGCCGAACGGACGGGGCGAACGTCCGCGGCCGTGCGCGCCGCGCTCGAAAAGGAAGGTGGTTTATCACGCGTGTTCGCTGGGCTTCGGCGTGAGAAGTCAATTGACTTCGCACTGGCACGTGCTACAATCGCGGGTGATACGTAAGGCGTCCCCGCATCCGAATTCCCCAGCCTAATCAACGGTTTACAGATATGCGAATCGATCCGTCCCTTCAGCTCGTGCCGATGGTCGTCGAACAGACCAACCGTGGCGAACGTGCGTACGACATCTTCTCGAGACTGCTGAAGGACAGCATCATCTTCGTCGGCACGCCGATCGACGACGGCATCGCAAATCTGGTCATTGCGCAAATGCTCTTCCTCGAAGCGGAGGATCCCGATCGGGACATCCTGCTCTACATCAACAGCCCGGGGGGCTCGATCACCGCCGGAATGGCCATTTACGACACGATGCAGTTCATCAAGCCCGACGTGCAGACCTACTGCATCGGGCAGGCGGCGTCAATGGCGGCTGTGCTGCTGGCGGCGGGGGCGAAAGGAAAGCGTTTTTCCTTGCCGAATTCACGGATTGTCATTCATCAGCCGCTGATGTCTGGTTTGGCGGGCCAGGCGACCGATATAGATATTGCAGCCCGGGAAATCCTCAGGATGCGCGAGCGAATCAATGCCATCCTCGTGCATCACACGGGCCAGCTGGAAAAGCGTATCCAGGAAGACACGGAACGCGATTACATCATGACGGCGGACCAGGGGAAGGATTACGGTATCATTGACGATGTCATCCGTAAACGAGCGTAACGGGATCTGGCTGGCGGCTGAGGGATAAGGGCGTAGCACCATGGTGAAAAAGGCCGGAGAAACCGAGGTCCTGCGGTGCTCCTTCTGCAATAAGGACCAGAACGACGTCCGCAAGCTGATCGCCGGGCCAACCGTGTTCATCTGCGATGAATGCGTCGAGGTCTGCAACGACATCATCGCGGACGACAATCGCTTTGAAAACCGCGGCACGCGCTCGTCGCTCCCGACGCCGCAGGAAATCAAGAAGTTCCTCGACGAATATGTGATCGGCCAGGAACGGACGAAAAAGAAACTGGCCGTTGCCGTTTACAACCACTACAAGCGCATCGAGATCCAGAAGCAGCCGCGCAGCCGCAACGACATCGAGCTCACGAAGAGCAACATCCTGCTGATCGGCCCCACCGGGACCGGCAAGACGCTGCTGGCGCAGACGCTGGCCAAGCTCCTGTCGGTTCCCTTCACCATCGTCGACGCGACGACGCTGACGGAGGCCGGATACGTCGGCGAGGACGTCGAGAACATCATCCTCAAGCTGCTGCAGGCGGCAGGGGGCGACATCGAGAAGTGCCAGCAAGGCATTATCTATATCGACGAAGTGGACAAGATCTGCCGGAAGGACGAGAACCCCTCGATCACCCGCGACGTCTCGGGAGAAGGCGTCCAGCAGGCGCTCCTGAAGATTCTCGAGGGCACGGTCGCCAACGTCCCGCCGCAGGGCGGGCGCAAGCACCCGCACCAGGAGTTCTTCCAGGTCGACACGACGAACATCCTGTTCATCTGTGGCGGCGCGTTCGTCGGCCTCGACAAGGGGATCGAGCGGCGCGTCGGCAAGAAAACGCTCGGCTTCAAGGCCGACGTGAAGTCGCTGCGCAGCCGTGACGTCGGCGCCACGCTCGAGCAGCTCGAGCCGCAGGACCTGATCAAGTACGGACTCATTCCCGAGTTCGTCGGGCGGCTGCCGGTCATCGGCACGCTGCACGAACTGGACAAGGCGGCGCTCATTCAGATCCTCACGCAGCCGCGCAACGCCATCACGCGGCAGTACGTGAAGCTGTTCGAGTACGAAAACGTCAAGCTGCGCTTCAGCGACGATGCGCTCGACGCGATTGCGGAGTCGGCGCTCGAACGCAAGATCGGCGCACGCGGCCTGCGCATGATCATCGAAGACCTGATGCTCGACCTGATGTATCAGGTCCCCAACCAGAAGAAAGTCCGCGAGGTCACCATCACGCGGGAAGTGGTGCTCGCGAAGGACAAACCGATAACGCTCATCGAGAAGGCCGGGTGAGCGCACGGAGAAATTGAAGACGTCAGATTGCAGATTTTAGATTGTGGTTCATCGATCGCAGATTCTCGATTTCAGCTTGCCCACGGAACACGTGGCAATCTGGATTCGCAAAGACGGCGCTCCGAATCACGCTGACATCGGAGTAGCAATCGGCAATCTGAACCGGATCACATTCTGAAACCATCAATCTGAAATCTTCGATCTGAATTCTGAAATCTCATGGAGACACCGTTGGAAGTCTACGAAACACTGCCCATCGTCCCACTGCGAGACGTCGTGGTTTTCCCGCACATGATGATGCCGTTCGTCATCGGACGGCCCTCATCGACACGAGCGCTGGAGCACGCGCTGTTGAAGGACAAGCGCATCTTCCTGGCCGCCCAGCACGACGCGTCGGTTGACGATCCCCGGCCGGAAGACATCTACACGATGGGATGCGTGGCCAACGTCGTCCAGAGCCTGAAACTGCCCGACGGCAACATCAAGGTCCTGGTCGAAGGCGTCGACCGCGCGCGGGCCGTCGAGTGGAAGGAAGACAAAGGCTTCTATCGCGTCGTCGTCAAGGTGCTGCCGAAGCAGCGCGAGACGAACAGCGATGCGGAAACGACGATGAGCCGTGTCGTGTCGCTGTTCGAGCAGTACGTCAAGCTGTCGAACAACCTGCACTACGACGCGATGATCGCGGCCGTGCGCGTGGACGATCCGGGCAAGCTCGCGGATACGATTGCCGCACACCTGCTCGTGGGCGTCGACGAGAAGCAGAACCTGCTCGAAATCATCTCGCCGATCGAGCGCCTGAACCGCATCGCCGGCATTCTCGAGATCGAGGTCGACAAGCTCCAGGTGGATCGCCGCATCCAGTCCCGCGTGAAGAAACAGATGGAGAAGGCGCAGAAGGAGTACTACCTCAACGAGAAGATGAAGGCGATCCAGAAGGAACTGGGCCGCAAAGACGAAAAAGGGAACGAGGTCGACGAGCTGAAGAAGAAAATCGAGCAGGCCAAGATGCCCAAGGAGGTCGAGGAGAAGGCCATCCAGGAGCTGAAGCGCCTGGAAGCGATGCCGCCGATGTCCGCCGAGGCCACCGTATCGCGCAACTACCTCGATTGGCTCATCGCCGTGCCGTGGCACAAGAAGAGCCGCGAGAGCCGCGACTTGAAGCGCGCCGAGGAGATCCTCAACGAAGATCATTACGGGCTGGAGAAAATCAAGGAGCGCATCCTCGAGTTCCTCGCCGTCCGCGCGCTGGTCAAGAAACCGAAGGCGACCATCCTCACCTTCTCCGGCCCTCCGGGAGTCGGCAAGACGTCGCTCGCGAAGTCGATCGCTCGAGCCATGAACCGCCAGTTCGTGCGGCTGTCGCTCGGCGGCGTGCGCGACGAGGCCGAAATCCGCGGCCACCGGCGCACCTACATCGGCGCGTTCCCCGGCCAGATCATCCAGATGATGAAGAAGGCCGGCACCATGAACCCGGTGTTCCTGCTCGACGAAGTCGACAAGATGTCGATGGACTTCCGCGGCGACCCGTCGGCGGCGCTGCTCGAAGTGCTCGATCCGGAGCAGAATCACACGTTCCTGGATCACTACCTGGATGTCGAGTTCGACCTGTCGCACGTCATGTTCATCTGCACCGCGAACGTGCTCCACACGATCCCGCAGGCGCTTCGCGATCGCATGGAAGTGCTGCAGCTCGCCGGCTATACCGAGCTCGAGAAGATCGAGATTGCCAAGAAATTCCTGGCCCCGAAAGCGGTCGAAGGCGCCGGCCTCACGAAAGAGAACATGACGTTCACCGACGAAGCGGTGCAGACGGTCATCAACCGCTACACGCGCGAAGCCGGCGTCAGAAACCTCGAGCGCGAGCTCTCGTCCATCTGCCGCAAGATCGCGCGCAAGGTGGTCGTCGA
>QHWF01000351.1 GCA_003222455.1 Acidobacteriota bacterium | reverse complement strand
GACGCCTGTCAGGTGCCGACGTTGAGGCTGTTCCCCGCGATGTTGACCGGGGTGCCGTCGGCGTTGAAGCGCAGCAGGCGCCGGAAGTCGCCGGTGAGCAGGTCAGGATGGAACACGTCGAGGAAGGCGTTGAGCGGCCGTTCCGCGCGGGTCGATTCGTGGTTGAAGAAGAAGAAGACTTTCTTGTTCGACGCGTTCGAGAGCCGGGGCACGGGCAGCCAGCCGCCGATGTTGCCGCCCAGCTGTTTGTAATCGAGCGGCACCTTCGCCCCGGTCAGCGAGTCGAACGGCGCCGCATCCCATTTCCCGTCGCGGCGGAACCCGTACAGCGTGCCGTGGAACTGCTGGCCGCCGCTCCGGGTGGTGGAGGTGATCAGCACGCCCGCGTTCCGCCCGAACTCCGCATTGAACGCCGAATTCTGGAGCTTGAATTCGCCCACCGCATCCAGGCTCAACTGGGTGTATTGCCCGTCGTTCGCGCCGGTATCGGTATTGGGCGTTCCGTCGAGCATCACGTTATTCATGCTCTGACGGAGCCCGTTCACCATGAACCCTTCCGTGCTGTTGAAGGCGAGGCGGAATCCGGTGTCGTTGGTGGCCACGCCCGGCAGGGTCTTGAGCAGCGACGTGAAGTCGCGGCCGTTGAGGCTCAGCTCTCGAACCTGGGTGTCCGAGATCGTGTACGACTTCTGGCTCGTCCCGATTTCGACGACCGGCGTGACCGCCACGACATCAACGGTTTCTGTCAGCGCCCCGACCGCCAGCTTGATCTCGCCCAGATCGAGCACCTGCCCTGGATCGAGGACCAGACCCCGCCGATCGAGCGTTTTGAATCCCGAGATCTCTGCGCGCACCGTGTATCGGCCGCGGAGCAGCGCCACCAGGGTGAAGAACCCATCCGTGCCCGACGTGACCTGGCGCGCGACGACGCCCTTCTCTTCGTCGATCGCCGAGATCTGAACACCCGGAAGGGCGCCGCCTTGTTCGTCGACGAGTTTGCCCTGGATTTGCGCGCTCTGCGCCCAGGCGGTCGCCGTGACGAGCCAGGTGGCGGCGAAGGTGCGGCCGAGAATTCCGATGCGTGCCATGAAGTGACTCCGGGAGCGACCGTGCCCATGGAGCTGACCAGCGGTAACGTAAAGCTCTCGCCGCGTTGTTTGCAACTGAATTGTTCGATCGATGGCTTTTTTTCGGGGCGTTGGCGGGCCGTCAATCTGAATGCTGAGGATCCGGCGTGCCGCCGTATGCCGGCGCCGCCCTCTGCTCTCAGCAACATCCGCTGGCGTCCTCCGCCGGCGACCGGCGTAGAGCGCCTTCAGTCGACCATGGCTGACCCCGTGCTTTCAGGGGCATCTGGCCATTCCGCCGCATTACTCGCCACGAAGACACGAAGGACACGAAGAATGACCCCATGGGGCTGCGAGACATGACCATCCATCTAGATTTCTCATTGGCACGATTCACATACGGCTATTTACTTCTGGTTCCACGCGAGTCATAAGTAGTTGACTTTATGACTGCCGAATCGGCACGCGGCTTGTACGACCCCCGCGACGAGCACGACGCCTGCGGCGTCGGCTTCGTGGCCCACATCAAGGGCCGCCGGTCGCACGCCATCCTTCAACAGGCGCTGCAGGTGCTCGAGAACCTGCAGCACCGGGGCGCGTGCGGGTGCGAGGTGAACACCGGCGACGGCGCCGGCGTCCTGATCCAGGTTCCAGACAGGTTCCTGCGCAAGGTGGCGCCGGCACCGCTGCCCCCGGCCGGCGAATACGGCGTGGGCCTGGTGTTCCTGCCGCGGGACGCGCACGATCGCGCCGCCGCCGAGCAACTTGTGGCGCGGATCGTCGCCGAGGAAGGGCAGCGCCTGCTCGGGTGGCGCGACGTGCCGACCGACGACCGCCCGATCGGACCGAGCGCGGCGGTGGTCGAGCCGGGCTTCAAACAGATCTTCATCGCGCGCCAGCCGTCGCTGACGGGCCCCGATGAAGATCCCACGACCCGCTTCGAGCGCAAGCTGTACGTGATCCGCAAGCGCATCGAGCACGAGTCCGATACGCTGTCGATCGCCACCGCCTCCAAAAAGCTCTTCTACATCGTCAGCCTGTCGGCCAGGACGCTCATCTACAAGGGCATGCTGACGGCCAGCCAGCTCGAGACGATGTTCCCCGACCTCCTGGATCGGGACGTGGAGTCGGCGCTCGCGCTGGTGCATCAGCGCTTCAGCACGAACACCTTTCCGTCGTGGCCGCTGGCCCATCCGTACCGGTACATCGCGCACAACGGCGAGATCAACACGCTGCGCGGGAACATCAACTGGATGCGGGCTCGCGAAGGGCTGCTCCAGTCGCCGCTGCTCGCGGCCGATCTCGAGAAGATCCTGCCGATTATCCGCGAGGGCGGGAGCGACACGGCCACGTTCGACAACGTGCTCGAATTCCTCGTGATGACAGGCCGTTCGCTCCCCCACGCCATCCTGATGATGATTCCGGAGCCCTGGGCCGGGCACGAGAGCATGAGCCCCGAGCTCCAGGCGTTTTACGAGTACCACTCGTCGTTGATCGAACCGTGGGACGGCCCGGCCTCCATCGCGTTCACCGACGGATCGCTGATCGGGGCCGTGCTGGATCGCAACGGTCTGCGGCCGTCGCGTTACTACGTCACGAAAGACGACCTCGTGATCATGGCGTCGGAGGTCGGCGTCCTCGACGTCCCGCCCGAGAGGGTGCTGGTCAAGGAACGGCTGCACCCGGGGCGCATCTTCCTCGTCGACACGGCCAGGGGGCGGATCGTGTCGGACGAAGAGATCAAGGCCGATCTCGCGCGCGCGCAGCCCTACGCACAGTGGCTGAAGGAGAATCTCGTCGACATCGAGGATCTGCCGAACGCGCCGTACCTGCCGGCGCCCAGCCACGAAACCGTGCTGGGACGGCAGCAGACCTTCGGTTACACCGACGAAGACCTTCGCATCCTGCTCGTGCCGATGGCGAACGCCGGCGAAGAGCCGGTCGGATCCATGGGGACGGACACGTCGCTCCCGGTGCTCTCGGATCGTCCGCGGCTCCTCTACGACTACTTCACGCAGGTGTTCGCGCAGGTCACCAATCCGCCGCTCGACGCGATCCGCGAGGAGCTGGTCACGTCGATGGCGTCGACGATCGGTCCCGAAGGCAACCTGCTGGATCCGCGGCCGGAGTCGTGCCACCAGATCAAGATCAAGTACCCGGTCATCGACAACGATCAGCTCGCCAAGCTGCGGCACCTGTACTATCCGGGCTTCCGCAGCCTCACGCTGCCGATGGTGTTCGATCCGCGCAAAGACGGCCCCGGGCTCGAGTGGGCGATGGCGGACTTGAAGCGCCGGGCGAGCGACGCGCTGGCGGCCGGCTACAACATCCTGATCCTGTCGGACCGCGCCGTCGATCGCGATCACGCCCCCATCCCGAGCCTGCTCGCGACGGCGGGCGTCCACCATCACCTGGTCCGCGAGGGCACGCGGACGCGTTGCGCGCTGGTTGTCGAATCGGGCGACGCGCGCGAAGTGCATCACTGCGCGCTGCTGCTCGGTTATGGCGCGGGCGTGGTCAACCCGTACCTCGCGTTCGAAACGCTCGACGACATGATCCGCCAGGGCCTGCTGCGCGGCATCACGCACCTTCAGGCGGTGAAAAACTACATCAAGGCGCTCAACAAGGGCATCCTCAAGGTGATGTCCAAGATGGGCATCTCGACGCTGCAAAGCTACTGCGGCGCACAGATCTTCGAAGCCGTCGGCCTCGAGAAAGCGTTCGTCGACAAGTACTTTACGTGGACCGCCTCACGCATCGGCGGGGTCGGCATCGATGTCGTTGCCGAAGAAGTCGTGCGCCGCCACCGCCGCGCGTTCGACGATGCGGCCGGCGGGCGGCTGGAGCTCGAGTCGGGCGGCGAGTACCAGTGGCGGCGGGACGGCGAATACCACCTGTTCAGCCCGGACGCCGTTTTCAAGCTGCAGCACGCCACGAGAAGCGGTCAGTACACGATCTTCAAAGAGTACACGAAGCTCGTCGACGATCAGAACCGCACGCGCGCAACACTGCGCGGGCTCCTCGAGTTCACATCCTCGGCCGCGCCGGTGCCGCCGGTGCCGCCGGTACCGATCGACGAGGTCGAGCCGGTCGAGTCGATCATCAAACGCTTTGCGACCGGCGCGATGTCGTACGGATCGATCAGTCAGGAGGCGCACGAGACGCTCGCAATTGCCATGAACCGCCTGGGCGGCAAGTCGAACACCGGCGAGGGCGGCGAGGATCCGGCGCGCTACAAGAAGGACGCGAACGGCGACTGGCGCCGCAGCGCCATCAAGCAGGTGGCGTCGGCCCGCTTCGGCGTGACGAGCGAGGATCTCGTCAACTGCGACGATTTGCAGATCAAGATGGCGCAGGGCGCCAAGCCGGGCGAGGGCGGCCAGCTCCCCGGGCACAAGGTCTATCCGTGGATTGCCAAGGTGCGCCACGCGACGCCCGGCGTCGGCTTGATTTCACCGCCGCCGCACCACGACATCTATTCGATCGAGGATCTCGCGCAGCTCATTTACGACCTGAAGAACGCCAACCCGAAGGCGCGCATTCACGTGAAGCTGGTCGCCACGGCCGGCGTCGGCACGGTGGCCGCGGGCGTCGCCAAGGCGCATTCCGATGTCGTCCTCATCTCGGGCCACGACGGCGGCACGGGGGCGTCGCCGCTCACGTCGATCAAGCATGGCGGCATCCCGTGGGAGCTCGGGCTCGCCGAGACGCAGCAGGTGCTGATGATGAACAACCTGCGCGACCGCATCGTCGTGCAGGTCGATGGACAGTTGAAGACCGGCCGCGACGTGGTCGTGGCCGCGTTGATGGGCGCCGAGGAATTCGGCTTCGCAACGGCGCCGCTCGTCGTGTCGGGCTGCGTGATGATGCGCGTCTGCCATCTCAACACGTGTCCGGTCGGCGTGGCGACGCAGGATCCCGAGCTGCGAAAGAACTTCACCGGGAAGCCCGAGTTCGTCGAGAACTTCTTCCGCTTCATCGCCCAGGAAGTCCGCGAGTACATGGCGCAGCTCGGCTTCCGGACGATGGACGAGATGATCGGGCACGTGGAGCGGCTGAACGTCAGGCCGGCGGTCGATCACTGGAAGGCGAAGGGCCTCGACTACTCCGCCATCCTCTATCAGCCGGAGGTGCCGCCCGACGCGCCGCGGCGCTGCACGAC
>QHWF01000005.1 GCA_003222455.1 Acidobacteriota bacterium | reverse complement strand
GGTCTCGTCTGCTGCGGAAACCGCCTCAATCGTGAGCCGGCCCGCCGTGGAGGTGGCCGATGTCCTCCGCGCGCAGGGTGAGCACTTTATCGAACGGCATTCCGTGGCTGAGCGTGCAGCAACGCACCGTCCTGCGCGCGCTGGTGCGGTGTCGGACCGCCGCCCTCGGCGGGCATCTCGATCAATGTGGCGTCTGCGGACATCGGGCCATTTCCTATAACTCGTGTCGCAACCGGCACTTTCCGAAGTGCCAGGCACAGGCGCGCGAGCGGTGGCTGACCGCAAGTCAACGCGAACTGCTCGACGTCACCTACGTGCACGTCGTGTTCACGCTCCCGCACGCCTTGCTGCCGCTCTGCTATCGCAACGCCACCTTGCTGTACACGCTGCTCTTTCGCGCTAGTGCGGCCACACTTCTCGAGGTCGCCGCAATCCCCGACCACCTCGGAGCCGAGATCGGGTTCCTGAGCATCCTGCATACGTGGGGACAAACGCTGGTCCGACATCCGCATGTGCACTGCGTCGTACCGGCCGGTGGCTTGTCGCCGGATCACCAGCGCTGGATCCGACCGCGATACGCTCATTTCTTCTTACCCGTGAACGTCCTCAGTCGGGTCTTTCGCGGCAAGTTTGTCGCCGCGCTCCGCCGTGCGTACGCACGCGGGAAACTAGACCTCACTGGCGCGACGACGACACTCCGCGATCCCACCCAGTGGCGCGCCTTCGTTGATGGACTCTTCCACACGGACTGGGTCGTCTATGCGAAACCGGCGTTCGGTGGACCCGCCGCCGTGCTCCGGTATCTCGGTCGGTATACCCATCGCGTCGCGATCAGCAATCATCGCTTGCTCGCGTTCGATGGTGAGCGCGTGACATTCCGCTGGAAGGACTATGCCCACGAGGGTCAGCGCCGCACGATGACGCTCGCCGCGATGAAGCGATCGCCGAGGTGGTGAAGCAGTTCGCAACACACGGCGCCGAGCGGAGTCGGCACGAGTGGTGGGCGTTCGAGGGCTTCACCCACATCGACTGTTGCCTCGTCACCGACCGCACTATTCTGTTCGTCGAAGGAAAACGCACCGAAACCGTCTCTCCCGCTGGTTCGAAAAACGCAGCCAGCTGTGGCGGAATGTCGAAGCCGCGCACCAGTTCGCCCGCGGAAAGCAGTTCGCCGTCATCCTCGGGGTCGAGCAGGAAGGTGATGGGAAAGCGGCGCTCCAGGAAGCCGACGCGCGCTTGCACGACAGCTACCCGCATCTTACGGACCCTGAACGCACCACACTGTCGCGACACTTGCTCGGCCTTGTGACCTGGCCACAAGTTGTCCGACAGTTCTCCCTGCCTGCCACTTGTCTACCGAGCACAGTGGCCGACGTTCGGTAAGAGGCTCTCCCCGCGACCTACGCCAGCAGCTCTCGTAGCTTCCGCTTCCTCAGCGTCTCGTCCGGGCTGACCGCGATCCCCTCACACCAGCGTCGTAGCTGCGCGACCGTCACGCAGTGGCCGCCGGAGCGTACGCTCCATCGGGCGACAACGAGTTCGATGTCCGGCAGTCGGCCGCCTCGCGCGCAGCGATCGAGGAGTACCTGAAGAAGACGAAGACGACGCTGTGGATCGAGCACGACTTCGGTGCGAACGCGAAGCTGAAAAAGGCGCCGCCGTACTACGAGTGATGTCAGAACCTTCCACGACGAAGGTGTGAGTTACCGTTGCGCGTCAGGAACACGAACGCGCCCGCCGAAGCGCGGAACCGCCGCTCTCCGCGCTGCATCGTCAGCTCGCCTTCGAGGACGTAGAAGGACTCGTCCTCGCGGCGATGGACGTGCCGCGGCGGCGAGGCCCATAGGCCCCGCCGCCATCACGCGCTTCAGTATCGCCCGCCGCTGGACTAATTGCGTCGGCGGCGTTCTCGCGGCAGCGGCGGTGCGGTCGTCGCTTCGACGTGCCCCTGCCCTGCCGCGTTGGCGATAAGTTCAAACGCGTACGCCATGCCTACCAGCGTGCCGTCGTCCCACGCACGTCCCATCAGCTGAATGTTGATCGGCTGGCCACGATCGTCGTAGCCGACCGGGAACGCGACGCTTGGAATGCCGTTCGCCGCGCTCGGTGTGTCGCGGCGGCCGAAACTCGCCTTGCTGCCGCCGCCGTCGTTCAGGCTGATGTCGCTCAGCAATCCGGGGTACACGACGGCGTCAACGGGTTTGCCGTCGGCAGTCGCCGTGTCCATCCACTGCCCCGCCGTCTTCTGGCGGCCACGACGGTAATCGCGCCATACCTGGACCTCCGCCTCCGTGAGCGGCGGCAGCGGCGGGGCGAGGCAGGCGCTCGGAGCGGCCCGGACGTATTCGACTTTCCTCTGGGAGCACTGCACGTCGACATCGGAGAAGATGTGGAAACCCTGCGCCACCAACTCGGGATGGCTGTCGATGTAGCGCCGCCATCCTTCGGCGCGGATATTGGTGGTCGGCGAAACCGGAGCCGGCGGAGTGTCTGAACCGTACGGAGCGCCCATTGGAACGATCGTCGCGTCGGCGGCTGTGAGGAACTGGATCGCGCGCTGCTGCTCGATCTGGACGGTGTTCGTGGTGCCGAACGGATCGACCCACCTCGAGGCGATGAAGCCGATGCGCTTGCCTTTGAGCGCGTTCGGGTCGAGCACCGAACGCCAGTCCGCGGGCACGTGCCGGCCGGGCGCCGACGTTTCCGGATCGGCGGGATCCGTCGCGACGACGACGTTCAGGATGTCGGTCAGATCGGCGACCGATCGTGCCATCGCGCCGCCGAAGTCCGTCAGGTAGACCAGCGGCATGACGCCCGTGCCGCTTTCGAGACCATCGGTGCCGCGCAGCGTCACGAGGCTCTGCGCGCTCGACGGACCGTAGAGAGAGTCGCCGGTCTGTGAGCCCATCGCCGCGGCAGCGAGATTCGCCGCCACCGCGCTGCCCGAACCGCCGCTCGACGCAATCGGCGACTTCGACGGGTTGAACACGTTCCAGACCTGGCCGTAGGCGTCGTTGGAGTAGCTGCCGTACGTGGCGTACTCCTCGAGCGCCGTCTTGCCGATGATCACTGCTCCAGCCTCGCGCACCAGCGCGACCTGGAACGCGTCGTGGGTCGGACGGAATCCTTGAAACGTCAGGCTGCCGTTGGTCGTCGGCATGTCGAACGTGTCATACAGGTTCTTGATCGCGATCGGGATTCCCAGCAGCGGACCGCGCCCGCCGCGCCTGCGCGCCCGGTCGGCAGCCCTGGCTTGCTGCATCGCGTCGCTGGCCACGAGCTCGTACGAGTGGAATCCGAACTGACCGCCGTCATAGGCTTCGATCCGATCGAGATAGGCGCGCGTAATCTCGGCGGAGGTGGTGATGCCCGACTCCATGTCGGCGCGCAGCCGCTGAATGGTCTTGCCGACCACGTTGTACTTCGCGCTGGTCTCCGCTTCCGGCTGGTCCGGCACCCGCGGCTGTCTGACGGTCAGGCGCCGATTGTTCCCCCCACCATCGGCATCATCATCGTCGTCGTCGCCGCGATGGCGGCGCGTGCAGAGAGTGTAATCGAACCCGTGCGCCGACAGCGCGCTGGCGCTGAAGTTGTCGATCGAGCAAATCTCCGCCGCCGTCAGATCGCGGATTTCCGGCGCGTTTGCCAGCTGCGTGGCGACACTCTCAACGGAGGCGCGAACCGCCTCGGACGTTGCGGCGGTGACCGTCTGACCGAGGATGACGAAGTGCAGCACCGAGCGTGTCTGACCGGGCTTGAGCGTGATGGTGTTGACGTAGGCCTGGAAGTTCCCGCGATGGCCGGCATACACCAGCGGATCGTGGAAGGCGTCGTCGAGCCAGTCGCCGGCGAACGTCATCGCGCCGCCAAACGGCGCCGCCGACGATGTCGGCGTACCGATCACGGTCGCTTGCGGACCGCCTACCGGCGTCGCACCGTTGAGCGGTGTGGCCGTCTCCACCCAGCCATCCGCGGGCGTGACGATCGCGTCGCCGCTGGCGGTGTTGACGATCGAGCTCGCGTTGAAGGGCGACGTATGCAGCACGTCGGTCGGATCAGTCCGCGGATCTCCATATCCGGTCTGGCCGCCGAACGCGACCTCAATCGTCTTCCTCGACTTCGTCGTGTTGGTGAACGTGTCGAGCCACCGGCCCCAGTTCGCGCTCGTGTTGATGTAAGCGGACCGCGAGATCACGATGCCGCCGAGGTCAATCGATTGCGTCGACGTGAACCGGTTGACGCCATCGAACGCCAGGCCGTAGCCGCGCATGATCTCGCCGTTCATGCGGGGTGCGGGGGTGGCGTGGACAAGAACCTTGATGCCGGCGTAGCCGTTGATGGTCGTGCTGTACGGCGGTGTCACGCACGTGTTGAACAGGCAGTCGCCTGGCCCCGTCTGCGTGGCGCGGATGCTGCCGGTGTCGACGTTCGGGGACGTGGCGTCCTGAATGCCCCACCAGGTGCCGTTCGCGTCAGTCACGTAGTTGAACGCGACCACCGATCGGCCGCTCGTCAGCGCGACGAGCACGTGAGGGAGCAGCCATCTGCACGCCTTCAGGAACTGATTCATGGTTGATCGACCGTTTACCATACGCGCCTCGCTTTCGAAGGAGTGAGGGCTGAACCTGGGTTCCGGGTTGGACTGATCGGCACGCATGCGGCGCCTGCGCGCTGCACTATACCGCCCGCGTCGTTCGACAGCAACACATCACGCGTACGAGTGTGACCGTGACATTGCAGCGCCGATCCACGCCAGGCAGTCACGACATTTACGCCTGGTCAACGACTGACGAGGGCGACGCGCATCACGCTTGCGTGCGCCTCCGCGACCGCGGCTTCGAACTGTGATTTACTGGCCGGCGAGTAAGACCTCACGTCGCCGCGCCGCGAGCCGTCGGGACGAACACCAGAATCGTCTCGAAGAGCGCGCACATTGTGACGGTGCCAGGTGGAGATTCGAACCGGTGCCCTCTGGTCGTCCGGAATGCTCGTCGTGCAGTTAATCGCCGCCTACCAATTCGCGTACCAGTTCCGTTCCCGGATGCGATGTCTCCTCGAGGCGAGCTCGCCAAGCAGATCAGACGCTTACACGCGGTGGGGCGGCGTCATCGCGAGAACGCGCGGCTCCGATGCCTGGGACGCTTGCGTTGCGTTAACCACCCGCAGTCGCGACGGGCTGACGCGCCAGCGTCCTGACGCGGTCACGACGGTCGCCGTTTGCCGATTGAGGCGCGCCACAGTGCCGTTCACCGTCCGCCCATCATCGGTATCAAACTCACGAGCAGGCCGACCGAAAAGCGAGCGAGCTGGGTAAGGCTCTTCGCCGAGCGCATGCCCTTTGTCTGCGTCTCGAACGCGGTGAGCCCGGGGCGATCGCCGACGAACGCCGCGAACGTGCCGCGCCCGAGTCGTCGAGTTCATTGGCCTTCAGGTTATCTATCTTGTTGGTTCTTCAGTGGTTCAGCTCGCGCTGAGTCAGCTCGACGCCTCACGAAGCGGCGGGTTCCGGGCCGTCAACTGCGATGAGCGTTATTCCCGATTGGAATACCCAGTTCGTACTTGAACTCACGGCATCGCCCGTGCGACCCTCACGCGGGCGCCGCGAGTGCGACACAGATCGCACGCGGGGCCGGCACGCGGGCGCAGGGAGGGGGCGATGACGCCGCGATCCGGACGAATCCGACTCATGGGCTGCGCTCTCGGCGTCCTGGTGGCGTCGATCGGCGTGGTGGACAGTCTGTCGGCGATCGCGCCCGCTCAGCAGCCGCGTGGCATGCCTCCGGGGCCACGACCGGTTGCGCCTGCATCCGTGCCAGTGGCCACGCACAAGGCCGCGCCCTCGCCCGCGTCAACGGCGGGCGCGTCGGCGCAACAGCATCGCGCGCTTCTCGACCGCTACTGCGTCGCTTGCCACAACGACCGGTTGAAGACCGCAAATCTCTCGTTGCAGGGGCTCGATCTCACACAGGTCCCCGAACGAGCCGACCTCTGGGAGAAGGTGATTCGCAAGATGCGCGCCGGCGTCATGCCGCCGCCCGACCTGCCCCGGCCCCCGCTCGCCCAGTACGACGAGCTGCGCGATTTCCTCGAGGACGAGATCGATCGCGTGGCCGCGACCAGGACGGTTCCTGGCTCGGTCGTGCTTCATCGACTGAACCGAACCGAATATGCGAATGCCGTACGCGATCTGCTCGATCTGCAAATCGACGTGACGACCCTGCTGCCACCCGACGATTCGGCGAACGGCTTCGACAACATCGCGGGATCGCTGACGATCTCGCCGCCGCTGCTCGAGTCGTACACGACGGCCGCGGCGAGGGTTGCCCGCACCGCGGTCGGCTACTGGAAGTCTCCCACCGAAGCCACCTACCTGGCAGCAAGCGACGCCTCGCAGAACCTGCCGCTCGAGGGCATGCCCTTCGGCACACGCGGCGGCATCGTCGCGCGCCACAGCTTCTCAGCTGACGGCGAGTACAAGTTCTCGATTCAGAACTTCGGCATCGGCAGCTTCATTCCCGGCGAGCAGCTCGCGCTCATCATCGACGGCGAGCGCGCGTACGTCTGGCCCTACCGGGGCGTCGGCCTCGCGGTGGGGATGACGGCGGAAACGGACGGAACGCTCGAGGTCACCATCCCCGTCCGCGCTGGCTCGCGCCTCGTGGGTGCGACGTTCATCGCCACCAACTATCGCCCCAGCCTCGACATCATCCGCCACTACGATCGCAAGTCGCTCGAGAACAATACCATCCCGCAGCTCCAGAATTATCCGGCGATCGGATACCTTCGCATCCAGGGTCCGTTCAACGCGCAGCGGCCGGAAGACTCGGCGAGCCGGCGAAAGGTGTTCACCTGTCATCCCCGGCTGCCGGCACAAGAGGGACACGCCGCCTCCGCCAAGGCTTTGGCCGCCTTCGCCAGGGCTCCGGCGAGCCGCGACGAAGCTGCGCGGAGCCGGGCGAGTTCTCGCCGTAGCTCGCCGGGGATCGAGGCGAGCGAAGGCGGATGTGCCAAACAGATCCTGACAACGCTCGCACGCCGCGCCTACCGTCGTCCGGCGAGCGCGAAAGACCTCGCGACGTTGATGACGTTCTTCGAAGAGGGACGCAGGGGCGCGACGTTCGACGACGGCGTCGAGTTCGCGCTGCGCTTCCTCCTTGCCAGCCCGCAGTTCCTCGTGCGCGCCGAACGCGAGCCGGCGACCGCGCGTCCCGGACAGCCGTACCGCATCAGCGATCTGGAGCTGGCTTCGCGGCTCTCATTTTTCCTTTGGAGCAGCATCCCCGACGACGAGCTGATCGGCGTCGCGACCCAGGGCCGATTGAGCCAGCCCAAAGTGCTCAAGGAGCAGGTGCGGCGGATGCTCGCCGATCCGCGCTCCGATTCGCTCGTCGCGAGCTTCGCGCAGCAGTTGCTCTACCTCCGCAACCTGCCGGCCACGTCGCCCGACGGCATCTTCTACCCCAACTGGGACGACGAACTGCGACAGAGCCTGAAGCGCGAGTCCGAGCTGTTCTTCGCGAGCATCGTTCGTGAGGACCGCAACATCCTCGACCTGTTGACCGCCGACTACACGTTCGTCAACGAGCGGCTGGCGCGCCACTACGGCATTCCCAACGTCTACGGATCGCGCTTCCGCCGCGTCACGTTGCCCACTGAGATGGACTACCGGCGCGGCCTGCTCGGCAAGGGCAGCTTCCTGGCGGTCACCCGGACGCAGAACTTCCGCAGCTCACCGGTCAAGCGCGGTGTGTGGGTGCTGGAGAACATTCTGGGCACGCCGCCGCCCGAGCCGCTGCCCAACGTGCCCGCGCTCGAGGAAACCAAGAGCGACGACGGCAGGACGCTGACGCTGCGCGAGCAGATGACGCAGCATCGCGCCAACCCGACGTGCGCCGGCTGTCACAAGATCATGGATCCGATCGGCTTCGCCCTCGAGAACCTCGACGCCGACGGGAGCTGGCGGACAAGGCAGGGTGGCGACGGCGGCACGACCATCGATACCAGGGTGAAGCTGTACGACGGACAGGAAGTGGACGGACCGGTCGGCTTGCGAACCGCGCTCCTGCGGTACTCGCCCCAGTTCGTGCGCATGATGATCGAAAAGATGATGACCTACGCGCTCGGCCGCGGGCTCGAGTACACGGACATGCCGACGGTCCGCGCGATTGCGCGCGACATCGCGAAGGACGACAATCGGTTCTCGGCCATCGTGCTCAATGTCGTCCGGAGCGCGCAGTTCCAGATGCGGGTGAAGGCCCGCGAGGCGGCACCGGGCACACCGTGAGCGCGCGGCAGGCACCGGGCCGGCAAGCGGACCCGGCGAGGAGCGAGACGATGTACGTGACGAAGAACCACATCCCGCGGCGGACCTTCCTGCGCGGCGCCGGCGTCACGCTGGCCCTGCCGTTGCTCGAGTCGATGGTACCGGCGCTGACGCCCACGCGGCTGACAGCCGCTGCGCCGGTACGGCGCTTCGTCGGCATCTGGCACCCGCACGGCGCGGCTCCCGGCTTCTGGAGCCCGTTGCAGGAGGGAAAGGACTTCGAGTTCTCGTTCATCACCAAGCCGCTCGAGCCGTTGCGCAATCGGGTCGTGCTCATCACCGGGTTGGACATGCCCGAGGCGATGGCCACCAACGAGGAACCGGGCGGTGATCACGCCCGCGGCGCCGTGTTGCTCTCGGGTGCGCGTCCGCGGCGCAACAGCGTGAGCCCGTTTCTCGGCACGACGATCGATCAGATGATCGCGGCCAGGCACGGCCAGGACACCATCCTGTCGTCGCTCCAGCTCGGCGTCGAGGACGCGGGCAACTACGGCAACTGCAACTGGGGATACAGCTGCGCCTACACCAACTCGATTTCGTGGGCGTCGCCCACCGAACCGCTGCCGACGCAGGCCAACCCGCGCGTCGTGTTCGAGCGGCTGTTCGGCGACGGCACGAGCCTCGAGGAGCGCGTGCGCGACCGGCGGCGGAACGCGAGCATCCTCGACGCGGTCATCGGCCAGCTCGGCGCGTTCAAGCAGCAGCTCGGCGCCGGGGACCGGGCGCGCATCGACACGTACGTGGACAACATCCGCGAGCTCGAGCGCCGGATCCAGATTGCCATCGAGCACTCGATCAACGAGCCGACGTCCGACGTTCCGTTCGGGCTGCCGGCGAGCAAGCACGTGCACTTCCGGCTGATGTACGACCTGATGGCGCTCGCGCTCGAAGGCGACATCACGCGGTCGATCACGTTCATGCTCGGCCGCGATCTGAGTAGTGCCACCTTCCCGGAGTCGGGTTACATCGGCGCGTGGCACGGCACGTCACACCATGGCGACAAGCCGGAGAACATCGCCAACTACGCGAAGGTCAATCGCTACCACGTGCAGAACCTCGCGTACTTCTGCGAGAAGCTGAAGCACATCCCCGACGGCGACGGCACGATGCTGGATCACGTGCTGATCTACAAAGGCAGCAACATGGGTAACTCGCACCGGCACGCGCACGAAAAAGTGCCGGTGATTCTCGTCGGCGGCATCGACGGCACGTTCAAGGGGAACCGGCACCTCGTGTTTCCCGACAACACGCAGCGGACGTCGAACATGCTGCTCAGCCTCCTGCATCTGTACGGCATCGACGCCGGCAAGATCGGGACGAGCACCGGCCGAATCGAACCGCTCGAGATGGCATGAGGATGTCACTCAGATCGATCGCGGTTGCCGCGTTCGTATGCGCCCTGGCCGCGCCCCTGGGCGCGCAGTTGGCCCCCCGACCGACACGGCCGCAGGTGAAACCGCCGCAGGGACCGGCGCGGCAGGTCATCTTCAAGTACTGCACGTCGTGCCACGGCATCGACGACTACGCGTACAACGCGCTCGACCGAGCCGGGTGGGACCAGCATCTCACGGCGAAGCACCGCGGAATGGACGCTCCGCTCCCGGCGGCCGACCGAGCGATCCTGCTCGACTGGCTGAGCGTGCGCTTCGGCCCGGACACGAAGCCGTTCCCTCGCACCTACGTGGCGAGGGAGATCGCGACATATTTCAGCGATGCCGAAGCCGAGAGTCTGATCGCGCGCGCGTGCTCGACCTGCCACGGCGTAGAGACAGTCAACAACGCGCGCAATACGGAGGAGGGCTGGCGCGTGATCACCGTTGACATGCGCGAGCGCGGCGCACAGATCTCCGACGCCGAGCTCGAGCGGCTCGTCGAATGGCTCGGACGAGTCAAAGGGCAATGAGGGGGATTCGGCTGGACGCAAAGCACGTGGCGACGGCCCTCGCGGTCGTCCTCGCGATGCGTGCGGGCGCGAATGGCGCGCCGGGCGAGGCGGCCGCGTTGAACCTGCGCGCGGTGTTCACCGGCGGTGCGACGGCAGGGTCGTCGCTCGAGATCACGCTCTTTCGCTGGCCCACGGATGCCGAGCGCGCGCCGCTCATCGCTGCGCTCTCAGCGCCTCCCCCACAGTCGGTCGCGCCCGTTTCGCCGGCGCCCGGCCGCGGCGGGCGCGGCGGCCGCGGCGCTGCTCCCTCTCCTCCTCCGAGTCCCTTGGTTCGCCTGGAAGCGGCAATCAAGGCGGCACCGACTTGCGGATACATCTGGGGGCAAGGCGTCACCGGCTACTCCATCAAGTACGCCTGGCGTGCGCCCTCGGACGAAGCCGCAGATCGCATCGTCCTCGTCACGGACCGCCGGCTTGGCGCGCACGCCTCGCCGCCGACGCTGACGGGCAGCCGTCCTGCAGCGGCAGCGTCCGGCAGTGCCGCCGAACGCGACTTCACCGTCATCGAGATGCGGCTCGATGGAAAGGGAACTGGTGTAGCCAAGGCATCGCTCGACGCAAACGTCATCGTCGACGCGGCAGCGAAGACGCTCGCGCTCGAGGGCTACGCGTCGGCGCCAACGCTGCTCGAGGTCACTCGATAATGCGCACGTTACACCTGACGCTCTTACTCGCGCTGATCGTTGCGGCAACCACCGCGCAGGCTGCGACCCTTCAACACACCCAGGGTCGCCCCGAGCCGAGTCGAGGGGCGACGACGGACGTGGCTGATGCCGCCATGCGAGGCGACCACCAGGCGCTCCGCGCCGCGATTGCGCGCACGGCCAATGTGGATGCGCCACAGGCGGACGGCAGCACCGCTCTTCACTGGGCCGCGGAACGAGACGATCTGGCGGCGGCGGATTTGCTGATCAAGGCCGGCGCACGCGTCGTGGCACGCACTCGAGAAGGGGTGACGCCGCTGCAGCTCGCGGCCATCAACGGCAGCGCGGCCATGCTCGACCGCCTGCTGAAGGCGGGCGCCGGGGTCAACGACCCGCTCACGCCGGCAGGAGACACGGCGCTGATGATGGCGGCGCGAACCGGCAAGACCGACGCGATTCGAGTGCTGCTCGAGGCGGGTGCACACGTCAACGCGAAGGAGACGTGGGGCGGCACGACGCCGCTGATGTGGGCGGTTTCCGAGGGGCACGGCGCCGCGGCCAGACTGCTCATCGCCGCTGGCGCCGACGTGAACGCTCGCTCCTACTACGTGGCAGCCGCCAACGGCCGGGGGTTCGAGGGGCGCACGCCCGTGGCGAGCAGGGCGGAAGGGAAGCCGGAGGAGTTCGCCAGCGGGTGGCTCACCCCGCTGATGCTGGCCGCGCGCGAAGGTCACCTCGACGTGGCGCGCACGCTGGTCGGTGCGGCCGCCGACATCGATGCCGCCGCAGGCGACGGCAAGACGGCGCTGGCAATCGCGATCTTCAACGGCAACTACGAGCTCGCATCGTTCCTCGTCGACAAGAAGGCCGACGTCAACAAGGCCGACGCGCAGCGGTTCACGCCGCTGTTCTGGGCCGTCGATCGGCGCAATATGGAAACGGCGCCGAACTTTCCGTGGATGGTCACGGTGGATCCGATGCCGCTCGTCCGCCAGCTGCTCGACGCCGGCGCGGATCCGAACGCGATCGTCAACAACACGCCGCGCGGGCGCATGCGCGAAGGCTCTCCCCGCATCGTGTTCGCCACCGCGTTGATGCGCGCGGCATTCGCCGCCGATCTCGAGCTGGTCAAGCTGCTGCTCGATCACGGCGCCGACGCGAAGATCGTCTCCAGGGACGGAGAGACCATGCTGTCGGCTGCGGCCGGCCTGGCCTTCATCCACGGCTATCACCGCGGGAAATCTCCCGCGGAGCGGCTGCAGGTCGTGAAGCTGTTCGTCGGACTGGGGAACGACGTCAACCAGCCGGACGACTACGGCATTACGTCACTGATGGCCGCGGCCAACGACGGCAACCTCGCGGTGATTCAATATCTGATCGATGCTGGCGCCGACCTCGGCGCTCACGACCTGGGCAAGAAGAACGACGGACAGTTCGGCTCGAGCGTCGAGCCGCTGATGCCGATCGACTACGCGATCGGAGTCGGCACGTTCGTGCCCAACAACGCGGTCATCATCCACGAGGATGCCGTGGCGCTCATGGCAAAGCTGATGAAGGAGCGCAGCATCACGCACACGACGTCGGAGTGCACGCTGCGCGGATTCACCTGCGGCCAGGCGAAGGTTGATCCGAAGGTCGCGTCCCCGGCGGAGATCATGCGGGCGCGCCAGGTGGCCATCGGCCATCAGATCAAAGGCGTCACCGGCGGCCTCGTGGTGAAATAGACTTGCTGTGAACGTTCGCCGACCCCAGATGACTTCGACATTGTCCCAGGGCACGTCCAGCACTTCGGCCGCCACGCCGGCTGTGTCGATGACCGAGTGAGTCCCGAGGTTGCCAACGCCTGATTGAACATAGAGCTTGCCGTCGGGACGGATCGTCATCAGGCACAACGGCCACGCCCGCAAAGATGACTCGAGAGCATCTTGAGGAAACGTCGCGTCGAATCGCCGGTCATAAGGGCGTAGAATCGCGGCTCACGAAGGAGATGCCATGCGAGTCTACGCGCTCGTCGTCGCAGTCATTGCTCTCCTGCTTCCGACCACCGCCGGCGCGCAGATCAGCACCGCGACATTGACGGGTGCCGTGATCGACGAATCCCAAGCGCTCCTCCCCGGCGCGATGCTCGTCGCCACGGATGTGGAGACCGGGCGCAAGTACGAGACCGTCAGCGATGCGCGCGGTGCGTATCAGTTCCCGCCGCTGCCGCCGGGCGCTTACAAGATCGAGGCGGAGCTCGCCGGGTTCTCGAAGACCGCGGTGCCGCGGATCGAGTTGCTCGTCGGCCAAAACGCCTCGCTCGCCCTCACGATGAAAATCGCCGGCGTCGAGGAAAGCCTCACGGTGAAGGGCGAAACGGCGCTCGTGGACCTCAGCTCGACGCAGGTGGCGGGCAACGTCGATCGCCGGCAAATGGAGGCGATGCCGCTGCAGGGGCGGAACTGGCTCGAGCTGTCGCTGCTGGTGAAAGGCGTCACGGCGAACAACGTGACGAATTCGCCCGGCATCGGCCAGAACGAGTCGTTCAATCTGAATCTCGACGGCCAGCAGATCAAACAGAACGTGCTGAGCTCGGGTTCGGGCGAGCCGCGCTTCAGCCGTGAAGCGATTGCGGAATTCCAGATCGTCACGAGCAACTTCGACATCACGCAGGGGCGCTCGACCGGCGTGCAGGTGCAGGCGATTTCGAAGTCCGGCACGAACACGCTGTCGGGTGCCCTCTACGGCTATTTCCGCGACGATACGCTGAACGCGCCCGATCCGGTCGCGCAACAGGTGCTGCCGTACTCGAACCAGCAGTCCGGCTTCGCGCTCGGCGGACCCGTGGTGAAGGATCGGCTGCACTACTTCTTTACCTACGAGCACGAGAACAATCCGGCGACAGTGTTCACGCAGCCGCCGCAGCTCGGCGGCGTCGGCTACACGGTGTCGAGCCCGACCAGGCAGAACAGCTATCTCGCTCGCGGCGACTGGCAGATGTCGCGGCGCGATACGCTGTCGGTGCGCGGCTCGCACTGGGACTCGTCGAATCCGTTTGCGCTGGGCAGCCAGACGTTCCCATCGCTCGGAAGCATCCAGGAGCCATATTCGGCGAACGTCGCCGCCACGTGGTCGCGCGTCTTCAGCAACAACAAGGTCGCGCAGCTGCTCGTCGGCTACAACCGCTTCCGGACGTCGACGCTGCCGCAGCCGGGCGTGTTCGGGCAGCCGCAGTACGATTTTCCCGGCGCGACCATGGGCGCGCCGTTCAACTACCCGAGCATCGAAGGCACGCGCATGTTCCAGTTCCGCTACAGCGAAACCTGGACGCGCGACAAGCACGAGCTCAAGTTCGGCGGCGAATTCATCAAGGGACGCGACTGGGGAATCGCGTACTACTCCGCATTCGGCCGGATGACGTTCCTGTCGCTTCCTTCAGCGGCGGAAATGAATCGGCGGTTCCCGATCAGCCAGTGGAACAATCCCGCCGCCTGGGATCTCAGCGGACTCGACGCCATCGCTCAGCGCTTCGATCTCAACTCGGATCCGGGCAGCGGCGGCGTCGATCCGTGGAACTACGACGTCCCGCGGCCGACGTTCGCGCTCTGGTTCGGCGACGTGTGGCGCGCGACCTCGAAGCTGACGCTCAACTACGGCCTGCGCTGGGACGACGATTGGGGAGCGGCGGCGCCTCCCGGCATCGTCGAGCGATCGATTCCGATCGATAACCGCTACGTCAGCGGCGATTTCGGGTTCGTGCAGGACATCTACGATCACAAGGACTTCGCGCCCCGCGGCGGCTTTGCCTACAACGTCGGCAGCGGCAGCGACTTCGTCGTTCGCGGCGGCAGCGGCCTGTACTTCGCCACGCCGGTGTCGAATGTCACCTACAGCCAGCAGCTGTACAACCGCTTCACGTTCGCGACGTTCAACAACGACGGGAGGCCTGGATTCTCGACCGATCCGACGCGCGGCGTCACGTCCAGCGACATCCTCACCGGCAAGGTGCCGCTGCCGCCGCAGACGACGCGCATTCTGTCGCCCGAGTTCAAGATGCCCTACACGTGGCAGTACAGCGTCGGGTTCCAGAAACAACTCGGCGTGGTGACCGGTATCGAGGCCGACATCGTGGGCTGGAAGTGGTATCGCGATACGCGCAGCCACGATCCAAACCTGTTCTACGATCCGAACACCGGCTACAACGTCGACCCGCGTTTCGGCCGTCCGAATCCGAAGTACGGGCAGATCTCGTACTTCACGAGCAACGGCCGCCGCGACTACCTCGCGCTGGCAAGCGGCTTCACGCGGCGGCTGCAGAACAACCTGCAAGGCGGCGTCACCCACACGCTGATGTTCTACATGCACGACGACGGGAGCATCGGCTACTCGAGCAGCGCCGCCAACAACGATTTCACGGCGCCCGGCAGTGAATGGGCGCGGTCGACCGACTTCCAGCGGAACACCGTCCGCGCATGGTCGCTGTATCAGCTGCCCTACGGCTTGTCGGTGAGCGCGGCGTATTTCTACGGCTCCGGCAACTACTTCAGTACCACCGTATCCGGCACCCCGTACGGGAAGCCCGGCACGAACAGGTTGAACCTCGGCGCGCCGATCGTCATTCCGGCGAACCTGATCGATCGCTTCGACGGACCGTCCGTCATTGCGACCGGCGCCGTCGCGCCTCGCAATGCGCTGCACGGCACGCCGCTGCACAAAGTGGATCTTCGCATTCAGGAGCAGATCAAGCTGGCAGGCAGGGTGCGGCTCGCGCTGCTCGCGGAGGTCTACAACGTGTTCAATCACGCCAACTACGGATCGTTCGTGACGATCATCAACAACTCGACGTTCGCACAGCCGCGGCAGAGCCTCAGCAACGCCTACGTGCCGCGATCGGGCCAACTCGGTTTCCGCCTGTCGTTCTGACATGCCGCGCCGATCGGTCGTCCTTCTCGGAGGAGTCGCGCTCGCCGCGGCCAGCGCAGTTGCCCCGCAGGCACAGACGCCGGCGCGTCTCGATTCGGCATTGCTCGCACGGATGCCGCTGCGCCTGATCGGGCCGAGCGCGCCGTCGGGCCGCGTGTGGTCGGTTATCGGCGTGCCAAGCCAGCCGAAAACCTTCTACGCGTGCACCGCTGAAGGCGGGGTCTGGCGAACCACCAACAACGGCACGACGATGACGCAGGTCTTCGATCAGGAGAACGCGGCATCCTGCGGCGCCGTCGCCATCGCGGCATCCGACCCGAACATCGTCTGGGTGGGATCGGGCGAGCCGGCAGCGCGGCAGTCGGTGGCGCCGGGCTACGGCGTGTACAAGTCAGTGGACGGCGGCAAGAGCTGGCAGCGTCTCGGTCTCGAGACGACGCAGGAGATCGCCGCCATCGTGATCGATCCGCGCGATCCCCTGACGGTGTACGTCGGCGCGATGGGGCACCTGTGGGGCACCAACGCCGACCGCGGCGTGTTCAAGACAACCGACGGCGGCCGGACGTGGCGCAAGACGCTGTTCGTCGACGAGATGACCGGCTGCATCGATCTCGCGGCCGACCCTCACGATCCGAACGTGTTGTACGCAACGACGTGGCAGCGGCTGCGATCGGGCGGCGCGGAGATGCGCGAGTCGGGTCCGGGCAGCGGCATCTACAAGAGCACCGATCGCGGCGAGCACTGGACGCGGCTGACCAGCGGCCTGCCCGGCGAACCGCTCAGCAAGATCACGCTGGCCGTCGCGCAGAAAACGCCCGGCCTCGTCTACGCTTACGTGTTGTCGGGCGAAGCCGGCCGCGGCGGCCGGACGAGCGATGTCGGCGGCGTTTTCCGCTCCGACAACGGCGGCGCAAGCTGGCGGCGTGTGAGCCCGAAACTGTCGTCGCGCACCTACTACACACACATCAAGATCGATCCGACGAATGATCGCCGATTGTTCATCCTCGATCTCGAGCTCTGGCGATCCGATGACGGCGGCGCGACGTGGGTGAAGCACAACATGAAGAACATCCACGACGATCTGCACGGGCTGTGGATCGATCCGAACGATCCGGACCATCTCGTGCTGGCCGGCGACGGCGGCGTCGACGTGACGGTGGACGGCGGCACAGCGTGGTACCAGGCGGTGATGCCGCTCGGGCAGTTCTACGATATCGACGTCGACATGCAGGAGCCCTACTGGGTGTACGGCGGCATGCAGGACACGGCGTCGTGGGCAGGACCGAGCCGGACCTACGACAACGAGGGGATCACCGATCACGACTGGATCAAGCTGCGATCGGTCGGCGACGGCATGGCTATTCACCCGCATCCGCGCGATCCGAACATCATCTATCTCGCGCAGAACAACGGAAACCTCGCGCACCTCGATCTGCGGACATGGACGCGGACCGAGCTGCAGCCGGACCCATCGATGGCCGCCGCGCTCAAGCTCCACGAATTCCGCTGGGACTGGTCGCCCCCCTTCATCGTGTCCTCAACGGATCCGGACTTGCTCTACGTCGGCGCGAACTACGTGTTCCGCTGCGAGATTGGCGCGGCCGGCGCGAACGGCGAAGTCGCCCACACCTGCACCGTGATCAGCCCGGATCTGACGGCGCAGCAGGACAAGACACATCCTCCGGTCGGTCAGAGTTATTTCAGCTACGGTGCGCTGTTCTCGCTCGGCCAATCGCCAGTCGACGCAAACGTGCTGTGGGCGGGTGCCGACGATGGCCCGATTCACGTGACGCGCGACGGCGGCAAGAACTGGACGCGCGTCGACGGCAGCCTGCCGGCGGGCACCTACAAGGATGGGTTCGTCTCGAAGATCGAACCATCGAGAACCGCGGCTGGCACCGCGTACGTCGCCTACGACCTGCACGACCACGACGACTTCCGGCCACACCTGTTCAAGACGACGGATTTCGGCCGGACGTGGACGGCGATCACCAACGACCTGCCCGCGTGGGGCTCGACCTACGTCATTCGCGAGGACCCGCACAATCCGCGCGTGCTCTACGTCGGCACCGAGTCCGGATTGTTCGTCTCGATCGACGGCGGCGCGCACTGGGTCCGCTGGAAGCGCACCATGCCCTTCACGGCCGTGCGCTCGCTCGTCGTCCATCCCCGCGACCGCGAGCTCGTCGTCGGCACCTTCGGGCTCTCGATCTGGATCGGCGACGTGTCAGTGATCGAACAGCTCGAATCCGCGATCGGTCAGAAGACGTTCCTGTTCGACATCAAGCCGGCGGTGGCTCATAACATCCGATACACCTACGGGACCGGCGTCGAGGAAATCAACGGCGACCTGTTCTTCCGCGCGGCCAACCCGCCGTATGGCGCGACGATCTCTTACTACCTGAGGGATGCGGGCGTCAGCGACGCGACGATCGCGGTCGCCGACAAGTCCGGAGCGGTCGTCCGTACGCTGACCGGACCAGGCTCGGCGGGACTTCACCACGTGCAATGGGATCTCGAGACCGATGCGGCGAAGGCGCAGCTCCAGCAGACCGGCGGCGGCGGAAGGGGCGGCGGCGATCGATCCGCGGTGACGCTGTCCGAGCAGCAACGGCGCCGCCGCGTGAGTCCGGGCGAGTACACGGTCGCGCTCACCGCCGGTGACGCGACGCTGCGTAAAACCGTGCTCGTCAAAGCGGAATCCGACGGCGTCCGGAGCGTGCTGCGGAAGTAGGCTATTGAAATCGCGGTTCGCCACCTTGATTATTCTGCGGACCACACGTCATGCGAAGCCCAGAACGGCTGTAACATTGCCCGCGTCTGAAATCCCCGGAGGCGCTATGCGATTGAAACAGGTTGCCCTTCTGGGCGCGCTGCTGGCCTTGGGAACATTGACCGCATCGTTGCGGGCTTTGCCGCAACAGGATGCGAACGCTGGATCGGTGACATTCAACAAGCAAGTTCTGCCGATCTTGCAGAAGAACTGTCAGTCGTGCCATCGCCCGGGTGAGATCGCGCCGATGTCGTTCCTGACCTACCAGGAACGAAATGCAGAACTGCTTCGTCGGCGTCCTCATCGATCCGAAGATCGATGCGGCGAGTCTGTTCTCGCCCTCAGGACCGAGTCTGCTGCCGC
>QHWF01000350.1 GCA_003222455.1 Acidobacteriota bacterium | reverse complement strand
GGCTGCCTGTCCTGCGATCGATCGATGCCGAGCTGCGCTTCAATCTGGCGCAGCGCGCTTTCCGCCCGTTCGAGCGCAAGCTGGAGCTCGCGCGGCTCGAGGCGGACCAGCGGATCGCCGGCCCGCACCTCGGATCCAAGCTGCACCGGCACGTCGACCACGATGCCGGCAACTTCGCTGCTCACCTTTGCCTGATCGGGCGAGAGCAGCGTGCCCGACAGATCGACCTGCCGCTGGATCGAAATCCGCTGGAGTCCCGTTGTCTCGGTGGCCACGGCTGCGCCGCGGCCGCGTCCGGTGCCCGCGTTGCCAGGCAGTCCGGATATTCGTTCGCAGCCGGTCAGAGCGAGCAAAAAGGGCAGGATGGGCAGGATGGGCAGGATGG
>QHWF01000349.1 GCA_003222455.1 Acidobacteriota bacterium | reverse complement strand
CCTGCCTATCCTGCCCATCCCGCCCATCCCGCCCGATGTTCACGCGCGTCCGCGGGTGTTCTGCAGCGCCAGTGGGATTTCAGCGGGCGCACCATGCACGTCACGACGACTGTCGGTGGCGTGCGCCCGCCGGCGATTCGCCAGCCACAGACGGGCACCTTCGATATACACGTAATACACGGGCGTGATGTACAGCGTCAGCAGCTGCGAGACGAGCAGCCCGCCGACCACCGCCAGGCCCAGCGGCCGCCGCGATTCAGCGCCCGCGCCCCAGCCGAGCGCGATCGGCATCGTGCCAACCAGCGCCGCCATGGTCGTCATCATGATCGGCCGGAACCGCACGAGACACGCTTCATGAATCGCTTCGCGCGGCGTCTTGCCGTGTTCGCGCTGCGCTTCCACGGCGAAATCCACCATCATGATCCCGTTCTTCTTCACCAGGCCGACCAGCATGATCACGCCGACGAACGCATAGAGGCTCAACTCGGTCTTGAAGATCAGGAGCGTGAGCAGGGCACCGAATCCGGCAGACGGCAGACCGGACAGAATCGTGAGCGGATGCGTGAAACTCTCGTACAGGATCCCGAGCACGATGTAAATGACCACAATCGCCATCAGGAGCACCACGCCAAGCCCCTGCAGCGATTCCTGGAACGCCTGCGCGGCGCCCTGGAACGTGGTGGTGACCGCCGAGGGCAGCGTAGCCGCCGCGGTCGCCTTCACCGCCTCCACGGCATCGCCGAGCGAGAACCCCGGCTTCAGGTTGAACGAGATCGTCACCGACGGCAGCTGGCCGGTGTGCGCGACCACAGACGGGCCGACGTTCGTCCGCACGCGGGCGACCGTCTCGAGGGGAATGAGACGTCCGGTGTTCGAGCGGACGTAGAGCATCGACAGCGCGCGCGGATCGCCCTGGAACTGCGGCGCGACCTGCATGATGACCTGATACTGGTTGTTGGGTGCGTAGATCTGCGACACCTGCCGCGTGCCGTAGGCGTTGTAGAGCGCTGTCTCCACCTGATTGACCGACAGTCCCAGCGCGCCGATCCGGTCGCGATCCATGTCGATCCGCACCTGCGGGTTGCGGACCTGCAGGTCGCTGGTCACGTCCTCGAGCCCGGGGAGATCGCGCAGCTTGCTCTCGAGGATCGGCGCCCAGTGGTACAGCTCCTCGGTGTCGGTGTCCTGCAGCGTGAACTGGTAGAGGCTCCGCTGCGGCCCTTGATTGCCAAGGTTGATCGGCGGCTGATTGATCAGGAACACACGAACGCCCGGCACCTGCGAGAGCTTCGGGCGGAGCTCCGCGATGATCTGATCCACGCTCTTCTTGCGTTCCGACCGCGGCTTGAGGTCGACGGAGATATTTCCGCTGTTGAGCGCGCCGCCGCGCGGGCCGCCGCCGGCGTTGTTGCTGAAAACGAGCACGTTGGGATCCTTCGCAACGATGTCACCGAGCTGGAGCTGGTGCTTGACCACTTCGTCGAACCCGATGCCCTGGATCATTTCGCTGCTGATGTTGAAGCGGCCCTGATCCTCGCTCGGCAGGAAGCCCTTCGGCACGCGGACAAAGAGCACGACCGTTCCGACGAGCAGCGCGATCGAGACAGCGAATGTCAAGACATGGACGCGCAGGCTCGCCCGCAGGGTGACGTCGTAGAGCTTCAGCCAGCCTCTGAAAATGCCCTCGGTGATGTTGTACAGGTGCCCGTGTTTCAGGGTATGCGGCGGCTTCAGGAAGCGGCTGCACAGCATCGGCGTGAGGCTGATGGACACGAACCCCGACACGAGAATGGCGGCGGTGATGGTGACGGCGAATTCGTGCAGCAGCCGGCCGACGACGCCGCCCATGAACAGCACCGGAATGAAGACCGCCGCGAGCGACACCGTCATGGAGAGAATCGTGAACGACACTTCCTTCGAGCCGTCGAAGGCGGCGCGCATCGGCGGCTTGCCCATCTCCATGTGCCGGACGATGTTCTCGAGCATCACGATCGCATCGTCCACGACGAAGCCGACGCACAAGGTGAGCGCCATCAACGACAGGTTGTCGAGGCTGTAGTTCAGGAGGTACATCACCGCGAACGTCGCGACGATCGATCCCGGCAGCGCGAGGCTGGGGATGATGGTTGCCGACACGTTCCGCAGGAACAGGAAGATGACGAGGATCACCAGCACGACGGTGACCATCAGCGTCGCCTTCACGTCGTGCACCGACTCGCGGATGGCGATGGAGCGGTCGTTCCGGACGTCGAGCGACACGGCCGCCGGCAACTGCTCCCGCAGGGTGGGCAGGAGCGCCTTGACGGCGTCGACCACCGCGACGACGTTCGTGCCCGGCTGCTTCTGGATGGCGAGATAGATGGTGCGCTGCCCCTGGAACCATGCCACGCTCTTGTCGTTCTCGATCCCGTCGAACACGTGCGCCACTTCGTCGAGCCGTACGGGATTGCCGTTCCGGTAGGCAATGATCATCGGGCCGTACGCCTGCGCGCGGAGCAGCTGACCGTTCGTGAGGACGGTGAAGGTCTGCTGCGACCCGTACATCGTGCCGGTCGGGAGCGAGACGTTCGCGTTCTGGACGGTGGCCGCCACTTCGTCCACACCGATGCCGCGCGCCGCCAGCTCGCGCGGATCGAGATCGACCCGGACCGCGTACTTCGCCTGGCCGAACACCTGCACCTGCGCGACGCCGCTCACCATGGAGATCCGCTGCGCGATCGTCGACTCCGCATACTCGTTCACCGTGGAGAGCGGCAGCGTCGCCGAGCGGAGGACGAGGAACAGCACCGGAAAGTCGCTCGGGTTCGCTTTCTGATAGGACGGGGGCGCCGGCATCTGCGGCGGCAGCTGGCGCGCCGCGCGCGCGATCATCGACTGCACGTCCTGCGCCGCCGCATCGATGTTGCGGCTCAGGTCGAATTGCAGCGTGATATTCGTCGTGCCCTGCAGGCTCGTCGAGTTGATCGAGTTCAGCCCGGCAATCGTCGCGAACTGCTTCTCGAGCGGCAGCGCGACGGAGGACGCTATCGTTTCGGGACTGGCGCCCGGGAGCGCGGCGTTCACCTGAATGGTCGGGAAGTCGACCGTCGGCAGATCGCTGACCGGCAACTGCTGGTACGACATCGCGCCGAACACCAGAATGCCCAGCATGACCAGCGTGGTGGTGATCGGCCGCTTGATGAACAGTGTGGACAGATTCATGGCGTTGCCTGTGCCCCTGGGCCCGATTTGACGCTGACGGGTGCGCCCGGAACGAGTCGCAGCTGCCCGTCGGTGACGACCGTCTCGCCGGCGGCTAGACCCTGCTCGATTACCGTCTCAGCGCCTTCGGCGCGAGCGACCGTTACGGTCCGGAACGCCGCTTTTTGATCGGGTGTCACGACGAACACGTACTGACCTTGCTGGCTGCTTTGCACGGCCGTCGTCGGCACGACGAGGGCCGTGGGATCGGTCGTGAGCGTGACGGCGACGTTCACGAATTGTCCCGGCCAGAGCCGGCGATTCTCGTTCGGGAAGGTTCCTTTCAATCGAATCGTGCCGGTCGTGGGATCCACCTGATTGTCGACGAACCCGATGCGCCCTTTCGACGCGATGCCGGGATCGTTGGGCGGCTGCGCCTCGACCGTGAGCGATCCCTGCGCCATGTAGCGCTTCACTTCGGCCAGGCGCGCTTCGGGAATGGCGAACGTCACGTTGATCGGCGTCACCTGATTGATGACCACGAGCGGAGCCGTGTCGTTGGCGCGCACCAGATTGCCGGCGTGAACCATGAGGGCGCCGGTGCGTCCCGACAAGGGTGAAACGATCGTGGCGAACTGCAGCTGAATCTTCGCGTTCTCGACGGCGGCACGGTCGGCCCCGATCGTCGCGTCGAGCGCGGCGGCCGCCGATCGCGTCTGGTCGACCTGCTCGCGGGTGGCGATGCCGCGGTTGGCGAGATCGTCGTACCGCGCCGCCTGCGCCCGGGCGTTGGCCGATTGCGCCAGATCGCGCGCGAGGATGGCTTCGGCCTGCTGCAGCGCCGCCTCGAGCGGCCGGCGATCGAGCGTGAACAACACCTGGCCCTTGCGGACGTCGTCGCCCTCCTTGAAGGTGACCGACGTCAGCTCACCGGTGATCTGCGACCGAACGGACACGGTCTGGAACGCTTCCGCTGCGCCGATGACCCTGATGGCAATCGGCATCGGCTTCTGGACGGCGACGGCCGTTGTCACCGGGACCGCGGCTCCTTGTTGGCCGCCGCGGCCCGACACAGCCGTCGCCGACTGCACCGCCTCGCTGCCGGAGCAGGCGAGAGACAGCATCGGCACGATGAGCGCGGGCAGGGCGCAGGCGATTCGGACGAAATTATCCATGGACAGATTCAATCGAGCCATCATTCGAAACGTAGCGCGTCGATAGGATCCAGCGCCGCGGCTTTCCGCGCCGGATAGAAGCCAAAGAAGATGCCGGTGATCGCCGCGAAGCCGAATGCCAGCGCGACGGCGTCGGGCGACACGGCGGTGGGCCATCCCTGCCACAACGTGACGCCGCGCGCGACACCGAACCCGACCGCGATCCCGATGCCGCCGCCAAACAGGCTCAACACGACCGCCTCCACCAGAAACTGCAGGAGCACGTCGCGCCCGCGGGCGCCAATCGCCATCCGCAATCCGATTTCGCGGGTCCGTTCCGTCACCGACACGAGC
>QHWF01000348.1 GCA_003222455.1 Acidobacteriota bacterium | reverse complement strand
TGCAGCGTGCTCGGAACTGACGCTCCAGCGTGCTTGTGAACTGACGCCGTAAAGTGCTGGGAACTGATACGGCAGGGTGCCGGGCCCTTCGCGCGCTGACGTCGCTCGTGGACCGCGAGCCTTTCAGGCGAGCGGCCCGTGGCCAGTTGATGCCCAATCTGAAATCTGCAATCTGAAATCTACAATCTCATGATCACGTCGAAGCGCCTGACCGTGTGGGGCATCGGCCTGCTCGGACTGAGCTGGTTCATCTACATCCACACGATGACGGCGCCGGGACTGATCGATCGAGCCGGCCGCTTCAAGGGGACCGACTACATTGCGTTCTACGTGATGGGGTCGCTGGTCCTCGACGGCAGGGCGGACGCGCTCTACGACGCCGACGCACATCTCGCGGAAGGACGTCGCCGGATCGATCCCGGGTTGGACCTCTACATGGCGTATCCGAATTACGCCCCTCACATCGCGCTGATGTTTGCGCCATTGGCGCTGTTGCCGTTCGGGTGGTCGCTCACCGTCTTCCTGTCGATCACGTCCGTCTGCTATTTGACGAGCGTCTGGCTCGTCTGGCGCGAATGCGAAGCGCTGCGCCATCACGGCCGTCTGGTGGCGCTGCTCGCCGTGGCCTCGCCGCTGTTCCTGACGGTGGTTCGGTACGGCCAGCTGAGTGCGTTGGCCCTGTTCCTCTGGTCGCTGGGACTCGTCGCGATGCGGCGGGACCGTCCGTTCGTCGCCGGTCTCGTGCTGGGCTGCCTGGCGTACAAGCCGCAGCTGGGCGTCGTGGCCGGCGTCGTTCTGCTGCTCGGCCGGCAGTGGCGTGTCGTGGCGGGAGCCGCGGCCGCCGTGGCCGCGCAAATCACCGTCGCCTTGCTTGTCACCGGCGTGAAGCCGCTTGCGCAGTACGGTCAGGTACTGTGGACGCTGATGATGAATCCGCGTCTCGTCGAAATCCATCCGACCGAGATGCATTCACTGCGCGGCTTTGTTCAGCTGCTCACGGAGTCGCCGGCCGTGGTCGGCGGGTGCTTTGTCGCGGCGCTCCTGTGCGTGCTGGCGATCGCGTGGCGCAGCTGGTCGAGCCGCGCGCCGCTTGACGTGCGATGGGGAGAACTGGTGCTGCTGACCGTCCTCGCGTCGCCGCACCTCATCGCATACGATCTGGTGCTGCTGACGCTCCCGCTGCTCGTCTTCTCGGACTGGGCCGTGCAGCACGCCGATCATCCCCTGGCGCCGGCCGTCAGCGCCTTGCTCGTGCTCGTCTACTTCGCTCCATTCAGCGGCAACCTGGCGCGCCTGATCGCCGTTCAACTCTCGGTCGTGGTCATGGCAATCCTCGCATGGCGGATCTCCTCGATCTGCACAGCGGATCTCAGGACCGACGTGGTCGCGTACTCTGACCTGACGCCGCAGCGTGCTTTGACTTGACGCGGAAGAGTGCTTCCGAACTGACGCTCTACGGTGCTTGGAACTGCCGCCGCAAGATGCTTCGAACTGACGCTGCAACGTGCTTTGAACTGACGCTGCAGCGTGCTGGGAACTGACGCTGCAGCAAAGCGCCGAGCACCCTGCCGAAGTGAACGGCACCCTGCCGCGAAGCGCCCAGCACTCTGCCGCGAAGCGCCCAGCCCGTTGTAGCGTCAGTCGCCCAGCACCGTGCGCCGATAGCTCCTTTCAGGTGCTTCGCAGTTTCGCGATCGTCGCTCCGAGATGCGACGCCGTATCGTCCCAGAATTCCAGGACCCGCGGATGCCGGTCCAACGCCGCCTGCACCATGCCCCGCTGCACGCCGCGGCCACGGCCGTGGATCACGCGCACTTCTTGAAGACCCGCCGCCGCGGCGGCTTCGACGTACTCCTCGACGACCGAGGCGATGTCGGCCGGCGCAAAGGCGTGCAAATCGATCTCGGATTCGATTGGGACCTGGAACATCATCTGAAATCTGAAATCTGAAATCTGAAATTTCATGTTTCCTGATACTCCGCCGTCACGGTCGTCTTGATGCCGCCGCGGACCGAGAAATCGCCGACGACGGTCATACGGCGCGGGTGAATGGCCTGGACGAGATCGTCGAGGATTTGATTCGTCGCGTGCTCGTAGAAGATGCCCCGGTTCCGGAATTCGATCAGGTAGTACTTCAGCGACTTGAGCTCGATGCACTGCGCGTCGGGGACGTACGTGATCCGAATCTCGCCGAAGTCGGGAAGACCGGTCTTCGGACACACCGACGTGAATTCCGGACAATTGATCGCGATTCGATAGTCCCGCTCCGGCCGCGGGTTCGGAAACGTCTCGATCGTCGAGCTCGGCATACGCGAAAAATTCTAGCACCCGCCTCCGCGCTGCGCGGCTGCGCCCCGCGGCGCGCCCGCTCGAGACCGGCTGATGCCGAGCCGGCCCGCGATCTCGCGGTGCGTCCGCGCTCGGCGCAGCCGCGACGGTATCCGCGGTTCAGCAGGCAAATCCGGGCGTTTCCGTGCGTGCCGTGATTGACACTGGCAAGAAGGGCGCGTTACGATACGCGGGTTTTCCCGAGGAAAACCGCGATTGTTGTTGCGCGCGCGACAGTCGAGGCGGTGGACATCACAGCGCGTCACGAGGGAGAACGACATGGCTGAAGCCCGCAGGATGGGCAAATCCGAGCTCTTTTCGCACTTCGCCGATCGGTTTGAAGTCAAGCGGACGCAGGCCCGCGAGTATTTCGACGAGCTGACGCAGTTGGCTGAAAAAGAGCTGAAACGCTCGGGCGAGTTCGTGCTGCCCGGGATGGTGAAACTCGTCGTCCAGAAGCGGAAGGCCCGGATGGGTCGCAACCCGGCGACGGGCGAGGCGATCAAGATTCCCGCGAAGACCGTGGTGAAGGCTAGAATTGCGAAACAGCTGAAAGATGCCGTGCTGCCCCGGAAATAGGTCGGTGCGTTCCCCACACCTCGTGACGCCGGCGCTGCCGGAATGAGAGCGGCGCGGCGGAGGCCTTCGCCGCGTCCCCTCTCGTGGGGGTCTTCAATCGGCCCGCCGCAGTCACTCGTCTCTGCGCCAACCCTCCAGCCCAACACCAACGACCCGCACAAGCGGCTGAGGTCCGCGAAGCGACAGGTCGGGCGTGCCAGCGACTTCAGACGGACCAACGAACGGACCAGGGACCAACGGCAACGTGTCTATGCGGCGGTCGGCTTCGATGCGAGCAGCCGGCTGTACAACGTCGCCGGGACGAGGCACGCCGTCCTCGCCTCGAGGTTCGACACCGAGTCGTCGTCCAGAATGATGCAGTCGGTCGAGCCAATCAGGATTTCAGCGCTGTAGCGCCGCGTGCCGCGTTGGGTGCGCGCCTCGAAGTATCGCACCGCAACGGTCTGATCCTCGACCGCGACGTGTTCGGTTTTGATGAGTGCCCGTAACATTTTCACTCCTCTTCAGGCCGCAGCTTCATCGCTCCCGTAGGCATCAACTGGCGGCCGCGCGTACCGACCGATCGTCGCAGGCGGGAAAACGCAGTCTGAACGACGTGCCCTTTCCGACCTCGCTCTCGACCGCGATCGTGCCATCGAGTTGTTCGACGATGCGCTTGGAAATGGCGAGGCCGAGGCCGAGGCCTCGTGTCTTCGTCGTGACGAAGTCCTCGAAAATGACCGCCAGCCGATCGGCTGGAATGCCTGACCCGCTGTCGGCCACGGTGACCTCGACGTGTTCGCCGGTGCGTGCCGTGCCGACCGTGACGCGGCCGCCAGGCTCCGTCGCCTGGATCGCGTTGATGATCAGGTTGCGGAACACGCGGCCGAGCGCGAAGCGGTCGCCTTCGATGGTGAGCGGACCGGGGGCGAAGTGCGCTTCGACCGTGATGCCGTGACGCTCGCCGTCGCCGCGCATCGCTTCGACGATTTCTGAAACCGAGCCGTTCACGTCCATGGCAAAGCGCTCCACCGGCTTCGGCTTGACCAGGTTGCGCAGGTCCTCCATGAACCGCTTCAGCATTTCCAGCTCGCGTCGAATGGTCTTGCGGAACATCTCCCGCGACTCCGCATCGACGTCGTCGCGCAGCAGCAGGCGCGTGTTGTTGTCGATGTTCTGGATCGGGTGCGACAGATCGTGCACGAGGCCGGCGGCGACACGGCCGAACATCGCCTGTCGCTCTTTCTTCTTGATGTCCTCCTGGAGCTGCGCCAGCCGGTTGGCCATGGTGTTGAACGAGGCGCCGAGCTCGCCGAGCTCGTCGCTGCGCCGGATGCTGACGCGGGTGTCGAGCTGACCGGCGGCGACGTCGTGAGTTGCGTGTTGCAGCGCGAGGATCGGATTGATGAACGACCGGCCGAACAGGTATCCGACTGAAATCGTGACGAGGAGAGCGGCAGAAATCGCGATCACCAGTTGCCCTTCGAGCTGGGCAGCGCTGGCGTAGGCCTCGCGCGTCGGTTGCTCGACGACGACCGTCCAACCGACCTGCGGGATGGCCGCCGCGACTCCCAGCGTTGATCGGCCGTCGTCATCGATGTACTCGCGCGAGAGCGGTGCCCCGTTGCCGTGTGCCCGCACGTTCGCGAGGAGCGGATTGGCGGTGACATTCTTTGCCTGCGCCACGAGCGCCTTCTTGTCGGCGTCGCCGTGGGCGAGCAGCGCGCCGTCGGGCGCGATGACCATCGCATAGCCATGCGCGCCGACACGGATCCGATCCACCATCCGCCACATCTCTTCGAGGCTGAACTGGCCCACCAGCCAGCCGGCGGGCTGATTGAGGTGTTTCAGGTGGACGGCAAAGACGCTCGTGGGCAGCAGGTCCTCGTCCACACGAAGCGGCGAGATCGATACGCCGTCGATGGTCAGCGGCGTGTGGCCGGGGATCCCGAGGCGCGGTTTGCCCACGCGGCTGGTGGCGATGGTGCCGCCCGATTCATCGAACAGGCTGATCTCGCGGAATTCACGGAACTGGACGACGTAATTCTTGAGGATGCGGTCCTGCTGCCACGGCTCGAGGCCGGTGTTCTGGAGATCGGCGGCGAGGGCTTTCAGGATTTCGGTGTTCAGGACAACGTAGCGGCGGATTTCCTCGGCGGCGCGCGTGGCAACGTTCAGGTTGCCGGCGACGATGGACTCGTGGGTGCCGCGCTGGAGCGAGAGGATTGAAACGACGCCGAAAGCGACCAGCGGCACGATGGCGGCCGCGGCGAGGAGCAGTGCGAAGCGAACGGCGATGCGGCGAATCTGGATCGCCATCAGGTGAGCTCAGTTCTGGCTGGCTCGCGTGTCGTCGACCGGTTGCCAGAGGCGCACGTTGCTGAGAATGTCTCTATCACGATCTGCGGGTGGAACGTCAAATCGTTTGCTGACCGCGCGGCCTTGCACCGACCACGCCAGGAAGATGGCCGGCGGGTCCTCGGTAAAGGCCTGTTGGACGCCGGTCCCGGCCGCTCGATATTCCTCGTCGGTCGACGATCGGCGGACGCGATCAAAGGCGGCGTCGATTGTCGCATTGCCAAAGCCTCCCCAGTTCATTTGCCCCTTGGAGTGCCAGAGCATGTAGGGCCGAAAGGCGGTTGGTCCACTGACTACTTCGGTCATCACGGCCTCGTACTGCCGCTTGGCCGCT
>QHWF01000347.1 GCA_003222455.1 Acidobacteriota bacterium | reverse complement strand
AGCGAGCCGCGAGGGCAGGGCTCTCGTCGACGTTGACCTTCAGCAGCGTCGAGCGGCCGCCTGACTCCTCCACCAGCTCGTCGAGAACCGGCGCGATGGCCCGGCACGGGCCGCACCACGGGGCCCAGAAGTCGACCATCACGAGGCCGTGGGTCGCCGCCAGCGTCTCGTCGAAGGTCGGCTCGGCTCGGCGATTCCGTGTTTCCCTGTTGGGCTCATCATCGACTTCCCTCTATTCACTGGGATGCCGGTCGACACCTGGGGGATTCGCCGTCCCTATGCCGTCAAGATGCCGACGCATGTAGTAAGATGTATCTACATGGAGTGTGTGCAGCTGGCGGTCTTCACGAGCAGTAACTGGCTTGCCGGGCACGATCGATGCTGGTAGGATGCCGTCCATGACCGACCGAGCGGCCAGACAGGATCCGCGGAGACTATCGCGCTGTGTCTGCAATACGCTCCGTATGGTCACCCGCACGGTGACGCGGCTCTACGACGACGCCCTGCGGCCGAGCGGGCTCCGCGCGACTCAGTTCAGCATTCTGGCGACCATCGCAGGCAAGGACGAGGCGAATCTCAAACAGCTCGAGGATGCGCTGGCGATCGATCAGACGACGCTCACGCGCAGTCTCAACCTCTTGGAACGCGATCGTCTGATCGAGCGTGCGCCGCACCCCGACGGGCGGATCAAGGCGATGCGACTGACGCCCAAAGGCCGGCGAACCCTCGACGTCGCGCGGCCGCTCTGGGCCCGAGCGCAAGACAAGGTCCTGCGCGAACTCGGGGCGAAGGCATGGGACGACGCGCAACGCCGGCTGACCCGTGTCTTTCACGTCGTCGTCAGCAAGCGACGGTACGGCAGCCGACGACGTCGTGTGTCATCCATGACGTAGCTCGAGAACGATGGGAAAGGCCGCGTCGGAACCTATTCCGTTTGCCGGCTCACAGCTCGGCGCAACACGTCATGTCTGTGCCTTCTTTCGCAACGCCGACGAGGAATACCGGGTGCTGCTGCCTTTCATCCAGGATGGTTTCGAAAGCGGCGACCGGGCTTTCCACATCGTCGATCCTAAGCTGCGGAACGAACACCTCCGTCGATTGGCGTCGGCCGGCATCGATGTGGCCGTCGTAGAACGGAACGGGCAGCTCAGGCTGCATGACTGGAACGATACTTACTTTCGGCATGGTCACTTCGATCAGCATGCGATGCTCGCCCTTATCGAGGCGGAGCTGCAGGAGGGCGCAGGACAGGGGTTCCGGCTCAGTCGCGCGATTGCCCATGTGGCATGGGCGCTGGAAGATCGTCCGGGTGTCCAGGACGTCGTGGAGTTCGAGGCCAGGCTGAACTACATTCTGCCCCGATACAAAGACCCGATCATATGCGTCTATGATCTTTCCAGGTTTGGCGCTGCGATCGTTGTGGATATGCTGCGAACGCATCCAATGGTCATCATCGGCGGTATCCTTCAGGAGAACCCATTCTTCGTGCCGCCGGATGAGTTCTTGCGTGACTTGAGCGAACGGCGCGGCGCTACTGGCCGATGACGGCCGAGATGCGACATACCGCCGATGAGGTCAAACATCTCAGGGCGTGTATCAACGATCTCATTAGTCTTGTGACACTTCCCGCCATCTGGACTGGCGGCGAGCCGTCCGACATTGTTGGCACCCTGCTCGACGTTGTGCTTCGTGTGCTCCGCCTCGACTTCGCCTACGCGCGAGTCAGAGAGTCGATTTACGGGACGCAGATCGAGATGTTCCGAGCCGCTGGATCCCGTGATGTCACGACCCGGCCGGAAGAGATCGGGGATGCGTTCAGCGGCTGGTTGGCCGATGAGCCACACAAATGGCCGTCGCGAGTCCCGAATCCTATTGGGTCCGGGGACGTCTGCGTTGTGCCCTTGCGACTTGGGCTGCAGGATGAAATCGGCGTCATCGTAGCCGGCTCTCAGAGGCCGGATTTCCCGGATGAGACCGAGAGACTTCTGCTCAGGGTCGCGGCGAATCAGGCGGCGATCGGGCTGCAAGAGGCACGGCTATTAAGCGAGCAGAAGCGGGTGGCAAGGGAGCTCGATCAAAGGGTCGCGCAACGGACTCGTGAACTTGCCACCGCAAACGAAGAACTGCGGCGAACAATCGACGCCATTGCACAGGCCATCGTCGTCTTGGGGCCGGATGGACGTACGCTCGACGCGAATGCGTTCTTCCTCGACTACACAGGGCTCAGCCTCGAAGAGGTAAAGGCCGATGACTCTCGCGTCCGTCGCTTCCATCCGGATGATGTGACGAGGGTCCAGGAGGAACGCCGCCAGGCGCTCTTACGCGGTGAGCCCTTTGAATTGGAGCAGCGGTCGCGCCGCAAAGACGGTCAATACCGTTGGTTTTTGATCCGCTACAACCCTGTTCGCGACAACGACGGCAATATCATCCGTTGGTATGCCACAGGGACCGACATTGATGACCGCAAGCGAGTCGAAGAGCGTGTCCAAAGCGAGAATCTGGCGTTGCGCGAAGAGGTCGATCGCTCCTCGATGTTCGAGGAGATCGTGGGGTCTTCCGAGCCGTTGCGGCGGGTGCTGGCGCAGGTCGCGAAGGTCGCACCGACGGATTCCACCGTGCTCATTTTGGGCGAAACCGGCACGGGCAAAGAGCTGATCGCTCGGGCCATTCATAAGCGGTCAAACCGTTCGACCCGCGCATTCATTCGGGTGAACTGCGCGGCGATTCCGCCTTCGCTGATCGCGTCTGAGCTGTTCGGGCATGAGAAGGGCGCCTTCACCGGCGCATTGCAGCGGCGTGTGGGACGCTTTGAGGCGGCCGATGGCGGGACGATCTTCCTGGACGAGATCGGCGAGCTTCCACTCGAGACTCAGAGCGCTTTGCTGCGCGTGCTACAAGAGCGCGAATTGGAACGCGTCGGCAGCAGCCAGTCGATCGCAGTCGACGTCCGGGTCCTGGCCGCCTCGAATCGCAACCTGAAGTTGGCCGTGGCCGCTGGCACATTTCGGCAGGATCTCTTTTATCGGCTGAACGTATTTCCGATCCAGATACCAGCGCTGCGAGAGCGGGCGGCTGACATTTCTCTGCTCGTCGAATATCTGATCGACCGCTATGCGAGAAGGGCGGCGAAGAAGATCAGGACGATTGAGGGCAAGACCATGAAGCTCTTGAAGGCATATGACTGGCCGGGCAACATTCGCGAACTGCAGAATGTCATTGAGCGGGCCGTCATCCTATGTGAGACCGACACGTTTACTGTAGACGAGGCATGGCTGAAGCGAGAGTTATCCCCGGCATCGACTCGGGAGGATGTGCAAGGGGAAAGCCTCAGACGCTTGGATCGCGATCGGGAAAAGGAAATGATCGAAGCGGCACTGGCAGGCAGCAGGGGTCGGATCTCGGGCCCATTCGGCGCGGCGGCCAGGCTTGGGATTCCGCGGCAGACGCTCGAATCCAGGATCGCAAGCCTGGGTATCAATAGATATCGTTTCAAGTCTCTGTAACGCCCTTCCATCCTGCGCTTCGCACCACAGACAAATAGCATTCGTCCCTAGTACCGGCTTTAGAGAGCCTCTCCGACCGGCTGCGCCCGGTCGCTTCTAACTACGCCTTCTAACGGCATCGCTCACCGGGAAGTTGGGTGTCGAGGAACACCATCCCCCGGCCAGTTTTCATGCCGAACTGCCGGGGCCCGAATGCTGAGGTTCGGCAAATGCCGAGCTTCAGCATCGCACTGGAAGGACGATTGCCGTTAATTCAGCACCTTACGCCTGGCACTTCGCTTGCCATCTACTGGGGTGGGAGGTACGCGAGGTGACGCTCCGCATCGAGCAAAGCATCGAGGAAAGGTTCGACGGAAAACGGACCATTCTCCGCCTGAGTGGCCGAATTCAGTCGAACCATTTGGACGAACTGAAGGCACAGATCAGGCGCAAGGGGCCGGCGATCGCGCTCGACCTCGAGAACGTCACGCTTGTCGACCTAGGCGCAGTGCGCTTCCTCAGTCTTTGTGAATCCGACGGCATCGACGTGCTGCATTGTGCGCCGTACATCCGGGAGTGGATGGGCAGGGAGCGAGGACGCGAGGCTTGACGACAGGCCAGAGCGTCGCGCTGCAAAGGAGATCGGCAATATGAGCGGGAAATATTCCTTGGTTAGCCTCATCGGTCTGTTGCCCTTCGTCTTGGCGGCATGCAATGACGCTGCTTCTTCCTCAACCGACCCGCGGATGCAGCCCCCGCTGGTGCGGATAGAGACGGTCGCGATCTCCGTGCCGTCAGAGCGTTCGTTCACCGGAATCGTCGCGGCCCGCGTGCAGAGCGACCTGGGATTCCGAGTTCCCGGGAAGGTCCTGGAACGCTTGGTTGACACCGGGCAAACCGTCAACCGCGGCCAGCCGCTCATGCGTATCGATCCCACGGATCTGAGGCTCGCCATGCGGGCGCACGAGGAGGCCGTTGCTGCCGCCAAGGCGCGCGCGCGCCAGACCGCGGATGACGAGGCACGACACCGCGGCGTGGTCGCCGTGGGTGCGGTCTCGGCATCGGAGTATGACAAGGCCAAGGCTGCCGCCGAGGCGGCAAGAGCGGAGCTCAGTGCGGCCGAGGCCCGGGCCGACGTAGCGCGCAACGAGGCGGGCTACGCAGTCCTACTTGCTGATGCGGACGGCGTGGTCGTCGAGACTCTGGCTGAGCCGGGGCACGTCGTCGGTGCCGGCCAGGTCGTCGTGCGTGTGGCGCATGCCGGGCGCCGGGAGGCGGTGATCGAGCTCCCCGAAACACTGCGCCCGGCGATCGGATCCACCGGCCGGGCGACCTTGTACGGAAGCGGGTTGACGGGCCCTGCAAGACTTCGCCAGTTGTCGGACGCCGCGAACCGTCAGACTCGGACGTTCGAGGCTCGGTACGTGCTGGAAGGCCGTCTGGCAGACGCGCCGCTCGGCTCGACCATTTCCATCCAGATCTCGGACGGTCGGTCGGCGCCGGCGCTGCAGGTGCCGATCGGCGCGATCTTCGATCCGGGGAAGGGTCCCGGGGTATGGCTGGTCGAAGGGGAAACGTCTCGCGTCACCTGGCGTGCCGTGCAAATCGCCGGTCTCAGCGGCGAAGCGGCTTCGGTCGTCGGCAATCTCAAGGCGGGCGATCGCGTTGTGGCGCTCGGTGCGCATCTGCTGCACGAAGGCGAGCACGTGCGCTTGGCTGAAGGCAAGGCCGCGCAAAACGTGGCGGCGAAGAGAGGGGACAGCAAATGAGCGGCTTCAATCTCTCCGCCCTCGCCGTACGCGAGCGCTCGGTCACCTTGTTCCTGCTCGTGGCGATCTTCATCGCCGGCGTCGTGGCCTTTCTGATGTTGGGCCGGGCGGAAGACCCATCCTTCACGATTAAGCAGATGACCGTCGTCACGGCCTGGCCGGGGGCGACGGCGAAGGAGATGGAAGAGCTGGCCGCCGAGAGGTTGGAGAAGCGGATGCAAGAACTGCGCTGGTATGACCGGACCGAGACCTTTACGCGGCCGGGGCTGGCGTTCACCACGGTGTTCTTGCGTGACAGCACGCCGCCCGCCGATGTCCCGGAGCAGTTCTATCAGGCGCGGAAGAAACTCGGCGACGAGGCGCCTCACTTGCCGCTGGGCGTCATCGGTCCGATGGTGAACGACGAATATTCCGACGTGACTTTTGCGCTCTATGCGTTGAAGGCGCATGGCGAGCCGCATCGGCGCCTCGTCCGAGAAGCGGAAACGTTGCGCCAACGCCTGCTGCACGTGCCGGGCGTCACGAAGGTGAACATCATCGGCGAGCAGGCGGAAAGGATCTACGTCGAGTTCTCCTACGACCGCCTCGCAACGCTGGGCGTGTCCCCTCGAGACATCTTCGCCGCGCTCAACAGCCGCAAC